>JBHLOP010000070.1:5275-6576 GCA_048940375.1 Promethearchaeota archaeon
GTAATAATAAGAAATCCAGCAGCATATTGAAGAAATTCTAAAAAAGATACTTTGAGTTGTCTTTTTTTCCACAATGAATACAGAACTATGCAGGAATATGAAAAAAGAATTAGAATCCCGTTATAGCGACACAGATAGGAAAGTCCTGTGAAAACTCCACCAAGTAATAGATTCTTTTTCGATCGTTTTATGGACAAAAAATAAAGTGCACAAATGGATAAAAATGTGAAGGGTATTTCACTCATTGGAATGCCAGAGAACAGCCAAAGAATAGGATTACTTGCAACAAATAATGCTGCAAGATAGCCTACACGACGATCGTATAATCTGTAACCTAAAAAATATACTGGGATCACTAGAAGGCTGCCTATTAAAACAGATGGTAGTATCGCTGATTGATAGTTAATTCCTCCAAAAAAATAGGAAACTGCAATGATAAGCGGATGAATTGGAGGAACTTTATCCTCAGGAGCACCAAATCGAGTGAACCCAACGCCATTTGCGAGATTTTCTCCAAGTAACAAAAAATATATTACATCAGGGATAAGCAAACCGATTAAAGGATTTATTCCAAAACATAATAGTCGCAATGCCAATGCAAAGAGAAAAATAATAAGAAGAATTTGAATTGTTCGGTTAGAGAATAGTTTAATGAGTTTTTCTAATCCTTCCCTTATGCTAAATGTATGCACCATATCACCACTATCTGTTGCCCTAAGTGAATTGATGAATAACTTTAAGTGATTTTCGTATGAAACGTATCTCGATACTTACTGAAATAAGAACAACAGACCCCCTATAGGAAAATCCGCTAACTACGTATAGTTGTAAATATAGCGATATTCAGAGGTGTGAAAGTGAACATCTGTTTCATCACATATCGTTTTCCACCAGATGTCGCAGGAGGAGGAGAAATCTCCAATTTTGTTCTAATAAAAAATCTTGAAAATTTAAATCACAGAGTTGTTGTTCTCACAAAGAAACTTGGCAATTTTAGATCTCTTAAATATGAAGATACAGTTGAAGTACATCGTATAATACCCACTCCCTTCCCCGCAACAGGATATCCCCTTGAACCATATTCCTTACTTCTAGCTAAAACGCTGATTTCATTTTTAAAATCCAGAAATGTAGAACTTATCCATGTTCTAGACTTTAGAACTACACCAGGAGCAATAATTGCGGCGAAAATTTTAAGAAAACCTATTTTAGTAACAATACGAAATTATTGGCCGATCTGTCCTCGCCTTACAATGTTTATGCCAGATCAAGGGGAATGTACTGAATGTGCTCCCTCATCA
>JBHLOP010000070.1:6676-9094 GCA_048940375.1 Promethearchaeota archaeon
CTTGTGATCGCCGGCGATGGAAATAAAAAAACAGAACTACAAGAACTTACAAGAGAATTGAAACTCCAAAAATATGTAACTTTCACTGGATTTATCGCGCATGAAGATATCTCTTCATTTTATGAAATGTGTGATGCTATTGTACTTCCTTCTATATGGAATGAGCCATTAAGTCGCGTTTTATTAGAGACACTTCATTTTGGAAAACCTGTGATCGCAACAAAAACTGGTGGAACTCCAGAAATCATAAGAGATGGCGAAAATGGGCTATTGATAGAGCCAAAAAACGCGGAACAACTAGCGGATAAGATTTTATTTCTCTATAAAAACCCTGACGTTTGTAAACGGATTCAGGAAAAGGCTAAAAGTTATTCAATCAAAAATTTGAATTCAAGAGCATTGACAAAAAAATTCGTTAACATGTATGAAACAGTACTTAGCAAACGTGATTGAAATTTATTTGCTAACTTAATAAGAAATCGATTCAAAAATGTTCTTGGTATATCATCTCAAAAACTTAGAACAATTAATTGAATTTTCTTTGAATGAATTAATATTAAAGCAGTAATTAATAGAGACAAATCTAAGAAATTCTGCAGAATAAATCTAAAAGGATCATACTTCAACGATCTCGCAACGCACACGCTTTATAATTTCTTCAGCTACATCTGGCTCTGCTTTCATAACATAAAGATAGGTTGGTGTACGTATTTTAATTTTGACAAAATCTTTTAATCTTTTAATTCGTGCTTCAATGGCATTTTCGGAAAGTTTTAAGAGTTCATCTGGGTCTGTAATTTCTTTTGGCATCGTTATCTCCTCTTGATTTCTTTATTTCACTATTGGTGGGCGGGAAGAGATTTGAACTCTTGACTTTCAGACCCTTACAGAGATTGTAAGAATACTCCGCCGCGTGAGGGCGGCGTCATAGCCAGCTAGACCACCCGCCCGTATAATTAACCTCATCCGTGGTATTATCCGGTGAGTTCACGTTTTTTGGGTCTGAGATCTTTTGAGCGACATCGCCGACATTTCTTTGAACCAATTGGGTTTCTTGCATAGCATTTTCTACAAATCATGTGATAAAGTAAGTGTTTCCTTGCGATTTCTCTCAGTTCTGGATCAGCTACTGGCATTCATTTTTCTCCCTTTCAATGAATTTCAAGTTTATTATATTTATGATGTAATGCTGTCAAGTTTAGACTTTCATAGATTTATAATCCTTTCGTTGCAGAATTGAAGTCGAAACTTGAACCACATAGAAGTTGTATTATTCTTTAGATTCTTCAAATTTGATGGATTTAACGATTGAATCTATTTTCTCATCCATAATTGCTAAATGGCGTACAATTTCGGTAATATCCCTATCTGTGTTTACTCTTGAGAGATATAGTTCATATGAAGTGAAAAATAAAATTATAACACCTAAAATAAGAGCTGCATTTAAAGGCAACTCGGTCATAAATATAACACTTAAAAACTCAAACATAGTTGGTTCAAATGAAATGAGGATCATGGAAACTAAAAGCAAAATCCATATAAATATCCAAAACAGCATTCCTCCAAGTCCAATTCTCTTACGATAAAACTGCCGCAATGTATGTATCACTAAAATGATCGCTGTTATTGCTGCAATTATTTGAATACTACGAAAAACAACCATTTAGTAATCACCTGAGTTTTATCATGTTTGTTGATGATTTTCTTAAAAACCTTTTATTAAAAATTCGGTTGAAAATTTAGTTGGTATTTATGAACCCAAATCCTAATTCTAAACCTTCTCTTTCAATCGTTATTCCAGCGTTCAATGAAGAACAATCCCTTAGAGAAGTACTTGATGCGATTTCAGTCGCTGTTCCTCATGAGATCATCGTTATAGATGACGGATCCACTGATAATACATTTCCAGTAGCAAAAGAGTATCCTTATGTTAGATCTGTACATCATATCCTTAACCGAGGCTATGGGGCTGCTCTTGTCACCGGATTTAGAATTACGGAAGGCAATATCATTGTTACTATTGATGCTGACGCGCAAAATGATCCTAAAGAAATCCCCGATATTATAAAGCCTATTATATCGGGTGAAACTGATGTAGTGATAGGTTCTAGATACCTTGATGAATCTAATGATCTTAATCTCTCTCTAGTTAAACGAATTGGAGAAAAATTCATCAGTTTTGTGCTAAGAAAGAAGTACGGAGTTAAGATTACAAATTCTCAAAGTGGATTTAGAGCTTTACGGAAAAATGTGTTACAAAAAATCTTGCCACTGACAGAGGAACGTTTTGGCTTTAATATAGAGTTTTTAACTCGGGTTCTCGGTTCAGGGTTTAAGGTTCTAGAAGTTCCAAAAAAAGAAGTTGAACGAAAACATGGTAAATCTAAAATAAAAGTATTTAGAGACGGTCTTAGAATT
>JBHLOP010000071.1:0-7078 GCA_048940375.1 Promethearchaeota archaeon
TGTTAATCGAGTGCCACCGTAATTATGATAGAAGAGCAATACCTCCCAGTAAGATTAGCATATGCAATTGGTATTATATTTTATGGGGGCTGAATAATATTGTTAGTGGCGTTTTTCACTCAGGTCTTCTTGTTAATAATAGTACGCCCGATAATGTTGTAGTACCTGCAATCGCCTCGAATGCAATATCTGGAATAATTATTTCTTGGTTCATTTTTCTTCTACATCAAGAACTTTAATTAGTTCTCATTTTAAAATTCCCAATTATAGAATAGGAGGTCTTCCTTTTTTATAATTATAATCACGGCAGACAATCCAATGTATGTCACAGCATTTATTAGTTGGTTTGCCAAAATTTCTTATAACGAATATTAAAGGTCAATTCAAACATCTAGAACATACTATAAACTGCAAAGTTTGGTTGACCTCCTTATATGAGGAGGACAAATACGTGAGTGAAATCAAAGTATTTCGTGCAGAAAAAGGCGATTTATTAGAATTATCGGATTTTGACGGGACTTTTACGAACGGAGACTGTTATCTTGTTGATACTGGTGAACTTGGAAAAATCTATGTTTGGCTGGGCTCAGAGTGTTCAGTTGATGAGAAATTCCTGAGTAGTGTATCTTCTACAATGTTAGATCAAAGTCGTGGAGGGTTACCAGACATAGACACAATCGAAGAAGGTTCAGAACCTCCAGAATTTCGAAATCTCTTCTCAAGTTTCCGCGTAGTCGAAGGTGATATCCCGGGATTTCTGGAAACTCCACCAGCTGAAACCTTTGTCAAGAAAATGTATCAAGTTGCTGGTGAAACATTTGGAGAAGTTGAAATGGCTCAAATTACTGTGAGTGAGGACAATCTTGATTCTGGCAATGTATACCTAATTGAGACACTAAAAACGATATTTCTTTGGATTGGAAAAGGAGCATCAGGAATGGAAAAATTCCGAGGAAATGTTATGGCTAGAAAACTTAGAAGTAACCGAGGTGGTCGACCGAAGGTTCGCAGAATAGAAGAAGGACAAGAAACTGATGAGTTCCGAAGTATTTTTGATTAATACCTTAAGAATAATTATATTGACTCTTAATAAAGAAGGAGGAAAAGAGTGAAATGAAAGTATTTAGGGTAGAAAAAGGAGAACTTGTGGAAATGCCCGAAGGTTTTACCGAATTTACAAGAGGCGACTCCTATTTAGTGGATGCAGGACTAAAGATGTATTGCTGGATTGGGAGTGAATCAAGTGTCGATGAGAAATTCCTTACTTCAGTTAGTTCAGTCCTACTAGACCAAAGTCGTGGAGGAGAAGCTGATATCGATACAGTAGACGAAGGAGAAGAACCCCAAGAATTTCGAAATCTCTTTGAGAATTTTATGGTAGTTGAAGGAGATCAAGCATCGTCTATATTAAAGAAACCTCCACCCACAACTTTCAACAACAAAATGTTTAGAATCGCCGGTGAGTCATTTGAAGAAGTAGAATTGGCGCGAGTTCCTCTCACTAAGAATAATTTAGACTCTGGCAACTGCTATGTTGTAGAAACGCTAGATACAATCTACCTGTGGATCGGCAAAGGAGCTTCTGCGAAAGAAAAGTTCAAGGCTAACATAGTAGCTAGAAAACTGCGAAGTGATCGAGGAGGCAGACCTAGGGTTCTTAGAATCGAGGAAGGTGAAAAAGTAACACAAGATTTTGAAGAAGCCTTCGAATAGCACTCTTCCTTTTCTATCCCTGTTTATGTTTTGCTAAATTATATCTCTTCTCTCCATTTTTTTAGCATGATATTTTTCAAATTTTTTGATGGAACACTTTCAGTTATCAGATAACTGCACAAGAAAAATTCAAAGAGAAAAGAAAAAAGAAAAAAAGTTTTTGAGGTTATCGGTCTAGGATTCTGGATTTCCTGTTTCCAAGAACTCTCGAGCTGCTTGTTTTATGTCGATTTTCTGTGACCCCAGTAAGTCTTGAAGCACTTGTATGAAGGGAATAACGGCACCAGCGATAGATCCAAAGGCACTATTTGAGTCGCCAATTACATACATTTTTTCCACTGGAAGTTTCTGGAAGATCTCTGGGATCGCCTCGATGAGTTTTAATTGAAATAGTCGTTCATCTGATTCTCTCAATGCCATAATCTGTTGTAAAACGCCCTCAGCTTCAGCGATCAGATCTTGTTTTATTTTTGCAGCATCACCTTCAGCTATCAGTTGAAGACGATTTCGTTCTGCACTTGCTTCAACCTCAATACGTTGCCTTTCAAGCTCTTGTACTTTGACTTCACGTTCTTTCGATTTTGATTGGATTTCAAGTTGAATTCTCTGTTCTTCAACACCAGTTTTCTCAAGAACGTTCAAATCTCGCATTCTTGTTATTTCTCTCATCTCTGCGTTTCGTAACTTGGCTTTTTGCTCCTCTTCCGCTTTCTTTACTGCTTCCATATTGCCTTTTAGTTCTGGATCCAAAACCTCTACGTCTCTTATTTCAACGGAATGTGCTGTTACACCCCAGTTTGCCATGAGATCATGTAGTTCGCTGATTACTGCGTCAATTATTTTTGATCGTTCTCGGATTATATCCTCAAGAGCCATATTCGCACACGTGGTCCTGATGATACTTTCAGCAGCGTTCTTGATCACATTTTCAATGTAATCACTTGAGCGTCTATCCCAGCTAACACTTGTAAACGCTGAACTCGGTTCAGTTACTTGCCAGAAGATAAACCCCGTAACTGCAATGTTCTGATATTCTCTTGAAACAACTTTTTCTTTAGCCTCCAAGGAGGTCTGTTGAATCGTTGTGGGGATCACAATGACCTCATCGATCAAAGGGAGCAAGAATACTCGTCCACCAAGTCCCGCTCTTTTAACTTTACCATTTCGGAGATGAATTATGAATTCATTTGTTTTGAACTTGCGATATCTACTCAGCAAAAAGAGTAGAAAGAAGAAGAACAGGACAGTTAAAGTCACTATCCAAACACTGTAGGGGCCTAGAACTCCTAATTGAAGCATTTTATAGTTCATCCTCCTTTTGAATTCTTTTTACAAGGCAGGTGGTTCCTTCAGCGTCCACTATTTCTACGACGTCTCCTTTGTAAAATTCTTCGCCGACTTCATTTGATTTTGCAGGAAATAGAATAGCTCCCATGGGGCCCTCTGTAGTAACTCTGACCGAGCCTCCTCGATATGTGGTTTGGTGTACTATTGTTCCTGTTCTGCCGATTAGTTCCCGCGGACGTACGAGAGCACCGAGTTCACTTTTTGCGAGTTTGCTCCAAATTCTAGCTACGACGATTGTAATGACGATTGGAGTTAGGAACATTATCATAATTCTCATTAGTGAATCCATTTGGATTTGGAAAAGACTTATACCCATCGCACCGAAACTCAACATAAATGTTGAAACAAGGAGCATCAAAGGTGCGCTGTCACCACCTGTTTCACTGTGGACATCTTCATGTTCCACTCCATGTGACATATCGTGATCTCCAACATCGTGACCGTCTATACTGTGATCTCCAACGTCATGACTGATATCATGGCTGATGTCGTGTCCATCAATACTATGATCTCCGCTGTGGTCAAGACCATGAATGCCGAGAAGAAGGGCTGTCAAGACAAATAGTAGTATACCTGAAATGAAAAAACCGACCGATATATCTAATAAGACTGCTTCAAAGCCTTTTATTTCAAATAGAACTGTTCCCATACCCATACCCACCACTGCCAACGTATTTTTTGGAAAATGACCTACCCTGATGCTAAAGACTAGCACAATATCACCGGTAGAATCATTCTCAAAGAATATATGGACGTTTAACTTTATAAACCTTTATGTATGCAAGTTCTTCTAGTTTTAAGCCCATATTTCAGGGCTGGATAGTTGTTCGATGATATTCTAGAAGACGAAAAAGATTAGCTGAAGAATCAATGAAATGATAACAAAGAAAAAAAAGCATTAGTGAGTTTTTGAACAAATCATGCTTCGGATATACTTATAAAAAAAGAACTATAATTATCGACCAGTTGCTTTGGTTTATTATAAGAGAATTAATGATTTTTGATAAATTCCAAAAGCATTTATCTATATAATCACAACAAAATTGTCTTTTCTTTATTAGGAATACAAATATGCAAGTTTTTCAAAAAAAATCCACTAATTTTTAAGATACTAACTTTTAACAGTTTTTACCATAAAAATTTTTACATAATTAAATTTTTTTCCCGTTAATATCTTTATGTAATTCAATAATATTTTACATAGATTATATTTAGTATTTTACAAATATCAATATATTTTTCTTTTTTGAGCACAAAAATTTTAAATAGTACTTTGTTTCACTAACAAAGCATTTCCAATTGTATATACTATAGTTAAAAAAAAATAAACTAGGAGAAAACAAACATGGGCGAAGTTTTTGCTCGGAAAAGTTCTGGTTTGGTTAGAAACATTAGCGCATGGGAAACATTGATCTTCAATGTACTGGTTATGGCTCCTTCAGCGGTCTATATCTATGGTATCTGGGCGACAGTCACGTTTCCAGGGGTATATCTACCCACGACTGCTCTGATATGTATCCCTATCTGTTTGGTCATAGCTATTTTCTATAGTCTCTATTCGGCGGCTGCACCACGTTCTGGTGGTGACTATATCTGGATTAGTCGTACGGTTCATCCAGGTCTCGGTTTTATGACGAATTTCTTCCTGTTCATTGTACTTATTAGCTTAGTTGGTACGGAGATTCCTTGGACCTTGGAGTATGCGATCGCACCACTCTTAGTGAAAATGGGGAATCCAACCGGAGCAGCAGCAATTTTGAATCCAATCACGATGATGGTACTCGGAACAGTCTATATCGTACTCGTTTCACTAATTGCAGCACTTGGATCAAAATGGAACGCTAGGGTGTTAACGATTGCATTCTTCGTTATTGTGGCAGGTATTGTCACCTTTACAGCAGTCTTTGCAAGTATAACACCCGCACAGTATGCTGCGAACTTTGATGCATCTTCCATCCCTGGTGATATGACCTATGCAGGAACCATTGCTGCGGGGAACGATGTGGCGAATACGTATGGACTGCCACTAATGACCGTTTTTCCACTTGCAGCGACCATGCTAGGCGTAACATTCACAATGATCAACTTCCTTGGATTTGCACAGTCAGTGTACATTGCTGGTGAAATCAAAGATGTTCGAAGATCACAATTTATTGCCATTCTAGGTGCAGTCATAGTCTTCGGTCTGCTCACCTTTATGATCTACCAGTCGGCATACAATGGTATGGGCGGTGCTTTCGTTAACGCAATCAGTACAACCTATGTTTATGAAAGCCCGTATTACTGGACCAATATGCCAGTTGATGCGATAACAGGACCATGGTTTACAGTGCTTGCCATTTTTGCCACAGATAATCTCGGTGCTTACTTCATCATTGTACTCGGATTTATGATGATGACTTGGGCCGCTGGACTCACATATGTTTACACCTGCACAAGATTGATGTTCAGCTGGAGCTTCGACAGAATCTTACCTACAAAGGTTAGCGCTGTAGATACGCGCTTTGCAACACCATGGGTGGCTCTAATCATTTGCGGCGTTGTGGCCTTTATTTTCATGGTACTATGGATCTTCACAACAATAATGGCATTCTTTGTTTACATCATCACAGGATGGTTCGTAGGAAATTGCATTGCATCAATAGCCGGGTTCATATATCCAACGAAAATGAAGGAAGCTTTTGAATTGGCACCAGACATTGTAAGAAAGAAAATCGGACCATTTTACACGATCCAATGGGCAGCTATAGGCTCATTTATTGTCTCAGCCTGGATGGCATATGCCGGTATGACGCCAACGATTTCAGGCGCTGTAAGTGTAGCGAATCTCGCATTTACATTCGTGTTCTGGGTCATCGCTTGGATCATCTTCGGAATCGCTTGGATCTATCATAGAAACAGAATTCCACTATCATTAACATTCAAAGAGATTCCACCAGAATAAATACAAACCAATTTAACGCATCTATGCCATGCGCCAACTCTTTTTTTTTAATTTAGTCATTTCACTTCTTTTAATCTCGAATTATTGTTCATTAGAGATTTTTTATTCTCCCTGCTTTATGAGATCTCTGGGATGCATGGTGTTGCAGGTATGCTCTTCAGTTAATGTCGTAAAATTAGGAATACTTTTTTGTTAAACTCAATCAGATTTATGAGAAAAAGATATAGCTAATCCTCATTGCGGCTTTTGCAATAAATGGACCATAAAAGAAGGTTAAAAAAAAGAGGGAATTGGGTGTTTCCGACGCAACAGAACCCGGCCAAAGCCTTTAGAACTTCGCTGACAAACGATACTGTTAGGGACAGGTTTGTACATTTTTACTTTTATTTAATGTTCGAACAATTTACGTCTAAGCGCCTGTTCTTCTTGTAACCCTAGAGTGACACAGGATTGCATAGGTTCTCGGATTTGGCTGCGACTCGACCACAGTCTGCACAGACAAATTTAGCGGGGGATACGAGTTTCTTAACCTTTTTTAGATCTATTTCTGATAGAAGGCCTCGGCGTTGTACCATATAGCACAAATGATTCACATGCTCTGGGGGATAATGAGATTTGGGAGGTAATTCTGCCAACGGTTTAGCACCTCCAAGTTGGAATTTTAGAGTTTTATGGGATGGCACAGGTTCTCTGCTTTAGTAGCTGCCCGCCCACAGGTTTCACACACAAAATTAGCCTTCGACACCATTTTCTTAAGGGTTTTTAGATTGTCTTCCATGAGAAGACCCTTTCTTGCAACCATATAGCATAGATGCTGTTTATGTTCTTCAGAATATTCCTCTTCCGCCATACCATCACCTTGAATTTTGTTAAACAAAATACTCTATATCTACCTGCATATATATTAATATACCTGTTTTTGAGTTTATTAATATATTCGATCGTGCATGTCCATTCGTTTATGCCTTTTTGGATAATTCTGGGGAGCCTACTTGGGATCTTCTGGAAAAATATACACGTGAAGGTAGAATAGTCACATCTGAGGCTTTATCTGATCGAAGAAGTGCTTCCTAA
>JBHLOP010000071.1:7178-8690 GCA_048940375.1 Promethearchaeota archaeon
ATCTTCTGGAAAAATATACACGTGAAGGTAGAATAGTCACATCTGAGGCTTTATCTGATCGAAGAAGTGCTTCCTAATTTCATTAGATAAAATAAGAGGAGCATGCTATTTTTGTAATGAATATAAACACTTCTCACAAAATTTATCTTCTTTTTTATCAGTATCACTTAGCCTTTTAGAGAATCTCATTACACACTTTGGATTATGACAATGTTCTCTGCCAAGGAGATGTCCTAATTCGTGAACAGCTTCTTTCACAGCGCGATCAATATATCGTTTTTTATTGGACGATTTTAAACGGGCTAAGGAAATAATGCTTACAGATTCTAGAGGATCTGCCAAACCCAGCACAAACTTTAACCGAGATACATACAAATCTCTTTTAACGATCCCTAGAACAAAATCATAACTATTTTTTAAAGGAACAAGAAGAGACAAGAAATCGTTTGCATCTGAGCACAACCCAAAATATTGTTTAGCACTCCTTCTTACCTTTGGATGATGGTTGTTTTTTACGACAATGTCACATTGCAAATAATCTCCAACGCGTTGTTTTATCTCTGGCAAAATATCAATATCGTCAAATGTGACAATAAGAAGTTTATAATGAGAGTTGATCATTCTACTTTTACCTACTGGAGAGACGTCCTGTTCCAATAATCTCAAAAAGAGATCCACAGGCGTGGATTCGGACCGACCTAGTCCTGCTGACAAGAAAAAGTAAAGAATAAATATATAGTTATTGATTCTGGTAAAAATGTAAGTGCTAAGAATACGAGAGAAAAATCTGTAAATTTAAACAGGGGCATCTAACAACTATTTCAAAGCAATTCTGCCTAACATATGTTTTGCTTTTAACTTTATTAGATGGAGAGTCCCCTCCGAAACAATTAGCGAAAGGCCGAGCATATGGTTTTACTTTTGTTTTGGAGAATAAAAATGTTAAAAAATCGACTGTTTAGCTATGAGGTTTCCAATTGGCGACGGCATCTGCAACTTTAGCAATCATGTCAATACCTACGATTTCAGTTTGGAATAACGGAACTTCTCCTCTAACGAGAGGCCATAGATCTTTCTTAATTGTTCCAAGATAGTTTTGTTGTTCCTTATATTTGTTTTCCATATATTCTGTGACTTTGCCTTTTACAACATCCTCAGGTATCACCATATTGACGAAAACTCCGCCAATTGGTATATCAAAGCCCCGAACCATCGCAATAAATCTTTTAACGACAGCGATCGGAAGTGCAAGTGGAATGGTTACGAAGAAGAATGCTGTAGCCTCAGGATTATTTAGATACTTTTTAGCCTCATGCATTTTTGTTCTCATTTCTAGTAGATCTGCCATCATCGGATCCTTCTTTATTTCATCCTTCACTTTTTCTTTTCTAAAGGAGAGTTTTACTCGAAGTGACATAGCTTCTTCTCTGGACGCTATCATTCTTGAAAGCCAAAGATCATATATCTTACCTAATCCAAGCAATCTCACAGCATTAGCTACGGCTGCACAGT
>JBHLOP010000072.1:0-8669 GCA_048940375.1 Promethearchaeota archaeon
TATAATGTTTAAATTAAGTTTTCAGATTTTGTAAATATTCGAAATTCTATATAAAAATAGCTAATTTGATGAATCTGTTTATATCTAGTTTTTTTAACAAAGAATGTTAATATAAACTATTTCACAAAATTAAGAGATTTTCTCGTGCATTAGTAGCCCTGATAGACATTTTATGAATGACTCTAATTCTAGGAAAATCGTTAGTTAACCTATAAAGTTAATAAACCCTATGCAATATGTGTTTCTAAAGTTGAACGTTTTAGGATCATCTAAACGGAGTGGCAGTGTTGTCAGATAATGTCTCTGCGATAATTGTAATTGCAATTATACTGATTGGGACATATATCCTCATCTCAACAGAGAAAATGAACAAAACAATGGCAGCATTGCTTGGTGGAATAAGTGTCATAATTTTCGTGAAAGCTACTGCTCTAGCTACTGGGTTCGAAGTAGTAATTTTCACAGATGCCGAATTATTCGGTGAAATCATTGACTGGCGAACAATAACGATCGTTGTAAGCGTTTTAGTAATAGTTGAGGTATCACGAACTTCCGGACTATTCGATTGGATAACGATCAAGATAATCAAATTGACAGAAGGCGAACCGACAAAAATTTTTCTTTACATGAATCTACTCACATTTGGTCTTGCTGCTCTTTTAGGTGCCGCCCCAGCATTTATTATCGTTGGTGCGCTTACTCTTGTTGTTACCAGAAATATGCAGTTGGATCCCCAGCCCTTCATTATTAGTGAAATCATGGTTGCTAACTCCGCGGGAGTATCCACAGTCATCAGTTCCTTTGTAAACATATTAATTGCCGCGAGGTACGAGCTTGCCGCTGTACATTTTCTTACGTATGAAGGATTTATCGCTCTTGGTCTTCCAATTGGTGCACTTCTTGTCATAACAAATCTACTCTTATTTAAATTGCTTTATGGCAAAAAGATACAAGAAGAAACTGCAAACACATCTGTAGATCTTAAAAGCGCTTTATTAGGTTTAGATGAGTGGCAAGTAGTTAGAAGTCGAACAATCTTTTATAGATCTGCAGGTTTGTTAATAGGAACAATTGCAGCATTTGTAATTGCTAGTTTTATAAGGGTGCCTTTTTATGTCGTTGCTTTAACTAGCGCTATTCTCTTTGTTTTTTTCTCGGGTATACGAATTGAAACCATTTTGAGAAAACTTGATTGGGAAATGGCTATTTTCTTCGTTGGTATTTTCATTATTGTTGGAGGAGCTCATAAAGTAGGACTTTTGGATTTATTTGCTGAGTCTCTTGGAGCTGCGGCAGGCGGGAATAAATATGCGCTGTGGATTATCATTATTTGGCTCAGTGCTCTTCTTTCTGGGTTTATGGATAATATCAGTGTAGCCGCGGTATTGGTTTTTGTTATTCCAAATATTGCCGCAATTGGTTTTAATGAAACATCTATCATATGGGCAACTATTCTTGGAGCGAATCTGGGCGCAAATATGACTCCTATTGGCGGAGTAGCAAACATTGTAGCTGTGGCAATGCTCGAAAAGGAAGGATCACACATTTCCTGGGTTGATTTTATCAAATTAGGAGGAATTATAACTATCGCAAATCTTGCAGTAGCAACAGGCTATATTTTCTTGCTTTCAGCCTTGCTTGGCTGGTGAATAGTTAGTTTTTAGATTTTAATATTCGTTCCCAAAAAATCTAATGGTCTAATTATGTCCTTTCTATTTATAGCGAATTTATAGCCCACAGAAGTCAGGTGAACTCATTGTAACGATTAAAATCGGGCATTTTGAGTTTTTTAAAACGTATTCTGAGATACTTCCCAGAAGTTTTTCTTCCGTTGTTTCTTTTCGTCGACCTATTACAATCAGTTCAATATCTTGCTTTTTTGATTCCTCAACTATCACTGGTCCCGGGTCACCACGTTCAATTACCTTTGTCATTGTTACTCCTTGCGTGCTACAAACTTCTTCTATTTGTTTAATATAACTTTGTCCAAAAAGTTCAGTAAACAGACTGAGCGATTCTTCAACTTTGTCTTCCAGAAATTTTTTCTCTTTTTCATCTTCTTCGGTTTCAGGTATTACATGAAGAACCTCTATTTCTGCGTTCATAAGCTTAGCCATATTGATTGCATGACCAGCAGCCTTTAGAGCAATTTTAGAGCCATCTACTGGAACTAAAATCTTATTATACGTCCAAATTCCTCCCGTTTGTTTCTTTAGGTACACAAACAGTAAGAATGCTTTACGATATATTCATTTAAATTATTTTCATTTCAATTTCAATATAAACTTGTATGTTTATAATCTAAAGTCCTAGCCTGCAAAAAGGATTTGCTTATTTCAATTTTATATAGTTGCTTATCATGATTTATAATTTAGACTTTTTTTTCTTCTGAACTCTTTGGGGTAATTTTAAAGGAAGGAAGTCTGTCTTTGCAGGGTTGATAGAATTGGATGCTTCTGAACAAATAAAAGAGGTGATAAGAGACGTTTTTTTTCTTATTGGAAAAGGGAAAAAAGAAAAAGCGATGATTCAAATTGAAAAAGCAATAAATCTCACAAAATCGATATCCTCAGAATATTTAAAACCCTATGTCCTGAACGAAATTGCACAAGCATTTTTGAAACTAGATAAAACGCAGGAAGCCATAAACGTTGTTCACGAAGCAATAAATATCGCAAATGAAATTGTTTTCACAGCATCACGTTTAGAAATCCTTCTTGAAATTGCCAAATCAATGAGCGAGATTAGTTCCGAAATCCAAAACGAACAGATTCTTCAAGAAACCCTTGAAATCGCCAAAAAGATCTTAGCAAATATTACCGAAAGACCTCACATCGATATTGCACGCCAAGTTGCGGTAATTTTAAGAAATATTGTTAATACTGCAGAGAATCTTCCGATACTCAACGAAATTTTGGTAATCAGTGAACAACTCGATGATAAAGATTACTGTATGATGCTAATGAGAAATATTGCTTCACGACTTTCAGAAATTTGCAAGAACACAAGGGACACGTCTACCATTAATGATGCATTCAACTTAGTGAATCAAATCAAATCCACCAATTATCGCTCAAAGGCGATAGCAAAAATTGCTCGAAATATCACAAAAACGGCTGAACGAACCCTAGATTCAAATCTTATTAATAGCGCATTAGAAATAACTGATCACATTCCTTCCGAATATTATCGTTCAAAAATTAAATCAAAATTGCTTATTTTAAAAGATAAGGCAGCAACGAACTGATATTAATAAAATTTTTCAACTTAATGAAAGGCTAGATCAGAACGTTACTGTCAAGTCAAGGGAGAGTAAAAAATGGGATTTGAACCATCTTTACTAAAGATTGTCTCCTTATTTTGATCACTTTCATTGAACTCTGTAGTTGTTTATAAATTAAGAAATCAATACGAAGTATAGTCAATTAAGTACTGAGGAGTTACTTTGTCTATAGACAATTTTTTTTCCAAAACTTTTGATGAAGAGATGCGAGATACTTTTAAGCTTCTTAAGGAAAGGAGCATATCTCAAACCAAAAAACTAAATCAAGATTTACATAGATTAGAAAACCTATTAATGGAATTTGAGCCGTTTTCACTTGCACATAAATTTGATGAAGATTTTTTAGTTGCAGCAGTTGATGGAAGCGGTATATCCTCTCTTTGTAATTTCGAAGACAATTTTATACAATTAATAACAGCAGCGACCGTAATTCATAATACGAATACACATGAAAACAAGCCAATGAAATTTATAGCTTTGGATGACGTAATTCCAAATAATGGATTATTAACGAAAGTTTTTAACTTTTCAGCAGACCGATCGCTTTTCATTCAACAATTACTTGAATTCTGTGAGTCAGTCTATCCTATGCCAGATTTAATCGATCCAATTCTCTCACATATGACGGAGTTTTCAGAATGGGATCCCACAGAATTTCAAATAACTAACAGAAACGAATTAATCAAAAAAATTGAATCAGAATTACTAAATTACATTCTATTTCCAAGCCCACTACAAGAAGACAATATACTCCAATCAGTTCGAGAAATTGTTGAATATAGTCTGGCAAAACAAGTTGTAATCAGTAAGTTGCCTATAAAATATCTTATTCTCGATGGATCATTAACGATTTTTCCACCAGGAAGACAGAAAGTACCAATTGGGGATTACCTTCTTAGAGATCTATGTTTAAGTTCAAGAAAACGAGATATCATTGTCTGTGGATTGAGCAAAACACATACACTTCCTGGAGCAACACAAATTTCGGATATTGCAAAAGAGCGTTTTGGATCTAATGCACACTGGTTTTGCCGAATACCAGGTCGTGAAGATCCGCAAGGGAAACTCTCTATCTATGAAAATCGAGAAATACCCCCTGCTATGGCAGTTACTTATATTTTTAAATTCTCTGAGACTTCACCAATATTTAGAATCGATTTTGACTATTTTTGGTGGATGAAATCAATTTTCAATAAAGATAAGGAAAAAATGACGGCCCATGAACAAATATTATTTAAAGAACTTGACTTTATGAGCCATGAAGCAAACTGGTATGGCTATCCTTGTCCACCAGGATTTGCTCATAAAAAATGTAGTATAACTCATGTTGTTCGTGAAGTTTTAACTAGTAGGGCAATACAAATTGCCAAAGAATTAGGTATAAAGGAAGAACATTTAATATCAGCTAGGAAAAAAATTGGATTGTGAGGTTGAGTCATCTTGGAATTAGATCTAGGTATGCCATTTGGTGTCTTAGCCGGAGGGCATTTAGGAAAACTTGTTGTTATTACAAAAAATGAAGATCTTTCTGTAGGAGATATCTTTCTTATTCCGTCATCGAGAGGTGAGTATCGGTATTTTATTTTTCGTATCAGTAATTTTGAGAATATAATAAGACGACTCGGCTCTATTGAAACCGTTGCTGAAACCTTGGTTGTCGAAAAGGATGCATATCTTGCTAATTTGGAAGAGGAAAAACTTATTGCTGTCGAAGGAAGTCTTTTAGGATACGGCAAGTACCAAGATAAAGATAAAAAATTTGTTTTCAAAAAAGCTAGGAGACTGCCTGAACATTTCTCAGCAATTTATAAAGTTCAGAAAGTTCAAAACGAAGATTCTTTAAAGAAAATTCTAACATCACAACTTTCAGGTGATATATATGTCGGAGACTTATTGGTAGGCGAAGAAAGTCTCAATATAGACGTTATGATACCGAAAGGCAAAATCCCAATGCATGTTGGCATTTTTGGGGCTACTGGCTCTGGAAAATCTAATCTAATGCAGGTTATTACAAAGTCCTTCATAGATTACAACCTCCAATGTTATATAAGCGGTCTTGAAGATAGAATAACTCTCTTGACAATCGATCCCCACGATGAATATGCATTAGGAACAGGAAACTTTGGAATACAGGATATCATAACTGAAATCGACAGTCGCTCAAGCAAAGTACGACGTGAGCTTTTTGGAGATTTCTATTATCTTACTACTAGTATTGATGCTACAGCAAGGGATGTCCAGAGATTTGCTAAAAAACTTAAAATTTCCCTACAAGAGATCTTGCCAATTGATCTTATGTCTATCCATCAATTTACCCCACCACAAATAGCATATATGTATTCACTTCATGCAGTTCACGGTGACGAATGGATAAATAATGTTGGAGACGCGCAAGGTTTTATGGATGTGACGGTTAAAGCTGTCGAAAGATACTTAGCGTTCTTAAGACGATCTAACATTTTTGTTGATGGTTACGCTGGTTCAAATCTTTTAGATGTTGTTTCTGCACTTGAGATGGGACGTGTATTATTATTCAATACAAGCATTACGAGTCAAAGAGAACAATTTCTCAGCACAACAATAATTGCGCGTACAATTTTTGAACTACGAAAAGCAGTAAAATCCAGTAATACATTAGATATCCTTAAGAAGCAGATCGCAACACGTGATTTATCTGATTGCATCAGAAAAGACTTTTCACAAAAAAACCTGATACAAAAGTTCTACCTAAAAGATCAAACCACTGTAAAAGACACTTCAGAGCTTGTTCCTATTCTCATAACTGTGGAAGAAGCACCCTCTATTCTCACTCCAGATCTAATGCGATTTGAAGGTAATGTCTATAAAGCTATTTCCCGTCAAGGCAGAAAGTTTGGAATAGGTTTGGCGGTCATAAGTCAACAAGTTTCATCGATAAATCCTGCTCTATTGAGTCAACTTAACACGCAAATTGTCCTAGCACTTGGAAATGCTGATGAAATACGATTAGCCATAAAAGCAGCTAGCAGAGATATTTCAGACTTTGAGAGTGAATTTAAGGTATTAGATCGTGGAGAAGCAGTTGTAACAGCAAGTTATCGTGATCTTCCTTTTGTTGTTCATGTACCTCTCTTTGACGATCGCTTTAAAAAGGATAGTGCAAAATATACTACCATTAAAGATGCTAAGGATCCAAAAGTTATACTGTAATGAGGAACTTAATAATGGTCAACTTTTTGCATGTTTCAGACACCCATCTTGGGTGTACTTCAAGCGATGTCCGATATATGACAATAAAATATCTCAATATGAACTTCCAACCAATTGAATTTGATTTTGCAAGGGCCTATTGGAAGATTATTACATATGCACTTGAAAAAAAGGATGAAATTGATTTTATTGTTCATAGCGGCGATTTTTATCATTACCCTTTTTTAAGACATCCTCATCCACCGTCTGAGGCTTCTCGGAACATCGCAGTTAAAGGACTTAAAAGATTAGATCGTGCAGGCATTCCAACGATCATAATAGATGGAAATCATGGCATTTTTCATTCTCGAAGGACCTCAACAATACAGAGTTTTGAAGTACTAGAACACGTGAAAGTCTTTACATTTTGGGAGGACCTAATAAACGTCTTGCAAGGGAACAAAAAACAATTGATCTATAATCTCAAAGAAAAAGACTGTATAATTCATTGTTTTCCATTTGTTAATAAAAAATATCTTGGATCACTTAGCGAAGATGCTAAAGATGAGTATTTAAATTGGCTGAAAACGTACAATACTTCAAATAAAGGAGTTACCGAAATAGGTGTAACTCATGGAATGAAACTAGATGAAACTTTGCCAGCAGAACTTCTTGATATAGATTTTGATTATTTAGCAGTCGGACATAATCATCATTTTGAAAAAATTAGCAAGAAAGCCTATAATGCAGGAGCAATAGAGCGTTGGCGTTTTGATGAATCAGATCAGGAAAAAGTAATATTAGAGGTCCAAGCAGAACATGGTGAATTACCCAATGTTAAATCAATTACCCTTGATTCGCGATCTATGCTTTCTACGATAATTGATGCAAATACTGACGACCCTCCTTCTGCGGTAATTGAAAAAGTACATAAGTATCTCAACGCACATAAATTAGCTACTGGATTTGATTTTGATTCAGCGTATCGTGTCAAAATTGGTGTTAAAGGCGATATGCCTCATACATTCTGGGCACGCTTCAACGCAGAACTGACTGAGTTATATAATGAAATAATGCGAAAGGATGATTACAACATACTACAATTCTCAATAGGTAGAATATCAGATCCTATTGCAGAAGACTTAGAACTTAAGCCAGGAGAAGAAGTCGAGTATTTAATCGAAAATCCAGAAAACGATTTTAGAAAATTCATTGAAAAAATATCACCTGAAGATTATGATATAGATCTACTCACTAAACTTTTTTCTGAGGCAGTGAAGAGAGTAGAGGAAACATGAAGATCTCATCGATAGTAGTAGAAAATTTTAAACCATTTTCAAGGTTAGAATTGCCAGACAAAACGGCAAATGTATCAGAATTGCCAAATGGTCTATACACCATTAGAGGGCGAAATTCATCAGGAAAATCTAGCCTTATCGAAGCGATTTTATGGGGATTGTGGGGATCAAAGAGGGATTGTGGAGTAATTGACGAGTCAAAAGATCGATTAATTAAAAAAGATGCTGCAAAATGCAAAGTACAATTGGATATTCAAGTTGGGAATGCAAGATATAGAATAAAACGTGAAAAGACACGTGGCAAACCAACAATAGCTACTATGTATGAATATAATCAAAAAAACCAATTAATCAATCCGATTTCAGGTTCTAAAACAGTTTGTAAGAAGTTAGAATCCATTATGAACTGTGATGGGAAACAACTAGACAGCACATTTTTTGTCCGTCAAGGTGAAATTGACTATCTAGCAAATGTAAGTGGATCAGAACTGCGTAATAAGATTCAAGAACTATTTCAACTGGATCAATTTGATTTTATCAAAGAAGAACTGAAAGAAATGAGAGAAGAACATGCAACTTTGCAACAAGATTTAATGAGCGAAAAAGGCAGAATTGAAGGTAAAAAGGAATTGCTGCCAGATCTTAAAAAAGATATTGAAAAATTAAATCAAGATAAATTGAATTTAGAACAAATTATTCAGCATTTAAATGATAAACTTGCTAAATACCCGACAATTGAGGATATCCAAAATATAGAGACATTAAATGAACAAATTAAAAATGCATCAAATCAAGTTGAAGGATACTCAAAAGAAATCTCCATACTCAATGACATTCTAAAAGACGATCGTAATGAATTAGAAAAGGAGAAAAACGCTCTTTCTAAAGAAGAAAAAGAATTCCAAACTCTTGAAAAAAAG
>JBHLOP010000073.1:0-8667 GCA_048940375.1 Promethearchaeota archaeon
ACCAAAAATGAGAATGATACAAGCAGAAAAAAGAGCGGTGGATGATCACCGAATCTATAATCAATTGATGTCCAATAACCATTTCTCTCAAAAAAACTGTTAAATCCTTCAATAACGATTCGACGGGATATTAGCGCATATATTACAGCGTCTTTGTCATACCACCCGACTTGGCTGATCCTAAGAATCACAGCAAGAATTAGGATGAAGTAAAGAAATAGTTTTTCAGGACTGATAAGCCTAGAGAAAATCTTGTTGTAAGTCATACTCTCACTAACTTTCAAGAAAAATCTAACTCTATCGTTATCAATATCATCAAAGCATCGACGGAAAAAATATAAAGTTAATGCAGTGTTGAAGTCACATTACCTTGCAGAAAACACATTTTCACATACTACAATCAAAGTATAATACACATTGAAGAGTTGCAAGGAAGTGATAGAGTTCTTTACAAAAGAAAGAGTTAGTTTTTTTAGTAATATCTTTGTGTGGACAAGTATTTCGCTTTTACTTCTCTTTATACTCTCGTTCGCAAGAGTGAAAATTGAAAACTATGCGGAAGTTAGTTTTGTAATCTTTAATAACTTGTTAATGTGGGCACCACGTCAAATTAGCTTGTTATTGTTATCATTCGTGGCCTATCTGCTTCTCCTCATCATTCCAGGATTTGTGATATCTACTTTCATTATTAGAGAGGCTAAATTTTTTTTAGAGAGACTGATCTATGCTGTTCTAATTGGATCAATGCTCTTAACGTATTTAATGATAGCCTTGGGTCCGTTTAGTATCATAATTGCTCCTCTAATCTGGGCATTTGTGTTATTCTGGACTATAGTTCTATTCGTTAAGAAGCGATATTCTATTTTAATTAGCGAATGGAAAGCATTCATGTCAGAAATCTGGAGTAATCAGTTAGTCTATGGCCTCTTAGTCGTTATTCTGATTTTGAACTTGATTCCTAGTATAATATTACATCTGACAAATCCTTGGGCAATGAATGATGATCATTTCTTATTTCTTATCGAACCTGCTGAAAGATTAGTTGTAAGCGGCTTTTACTCTCCAATAGACGCTGCTCCATCTGGGTTTTTAAATAATACATCCGTCTTCCCATTAGGAGTTGCTGTTCTTGCCATGGTAACAATAATTGTAGCGACATTCTTTACAAACGTGCTTTGTGTTGAGGTTGCAGGTGTATCTGCAATAATATTGTCATTTTTTATCCCATTGACTGTTTTTACAGCCGGCAGGAAGTTTAGGAATATAAAAACCGGAATGATTGCATCCGCATTTTTTCTCTTCACACAAGTAAATAATAGAATAATGGATGCACGATCTACTTGTTTTGTTTATATCTTTGTAATGAGCTTATTAATTTCAATCGTTGCTTATGAACGAAGTAAAGATAATAATAAGATGTTTCTAGTTTTAGGCGGCATTTCGCTAGGTGCAATCATCATTACTCATTTAACAACAGGGATTCTGTCCTTAATCCTTCTGCTAGGGGTTTACATTTTAGGATTCATTACGAAAAGTTACCGTTATATGAAGATGACATCATGGTGCCTAGTCATTGGTTGGATATTCGCACTCCCCTATCTTATTTGGATGTTTATCCTTGGAACCAGGACTCACAAAGGAAGTTTGGTGCTGCCCATCGCAGTAGTTTTTTTAATTATTCTAATTTTCGTAGTTTTGTTGCTCATTGGACATCTAGCTGAAATCAAAACACCGCTTGACCAACTGAAAAAGTATAGATATCCAGCGAGTATACTGATTGGGATCTATCTCATAATTATTATCTTAAGAGTACTGGCAACGCCATTTATTGAACCATTTTACACTGGAGATCTTTTGTACGTGCTAAATACATACGTTTTTTTAGAGGCTTTTGCCTTCGTCACAATAATCGTGTCCTTCTTTTCTGAAAAAAAGGATTTTTATCGCATATTAGTTCTAACGATCTTGCCTGTGGTTTTTATAACACAGATGCTACCAGTAATTATTCCGCAATCCCTAATCTTTACTGTATTACGTTTACATGAAGATTGGGATGCGCTATTGCCTCCACTATATCGAAACTTAATTGCAAAATCCTATGAATATTTTTTACCTGTATTTCTCTGCTTTCTTTCTGCAGAATTCATTATTGAAGTCTATAAAAGGTTAGATAATATTAAAATCATTCAGCCCATTTTCAGCTTTTTGGCTAAATTCAATATCAAAAAAATGTATGTAGCCATATTTCTTTTTATTTTGTTTATTATAATGCCAAATCCTTTCGTACCCAATGTAAGAACACGGTTTGACAGTTATGAGAAACATCTCTCACAACACTGGTATTCAAGGTTCTTATGGGCACATGACGGTTTTTGGCCAACTGTAGGACATACCCAATGGACTTATTTAAGCCCGGAAGAAGAAGAGGTTGGCAATTGGTTCCGTGAAAACACGTCAATAACGAGTCGATTTGTCTTTTACACAGAAATATCTACTGTAAGTGGAACTTGGCTTCTTGATCAAGGTTACTATGTCTATCTACGAATATCACTCGTCTCTGGAAGAGCACATGCAATATTAAAGAATCAAGAAGTAAGAGCAATTTACAACACACAGGATTCAACTTTACGACTTGAATTACTTCAGAAAGGAAAGGGTAGTTACGTTGTCGTTGGTCCTTACGAACGGGGAATATTCCCAGGGTGTGAAGCTCGACTTGAAGCAGATCCAATGCTTAGCCTTGAGTTTAAAAATGATAAATTTACAGTTTATAGTCTAAAAATTATATAGCAGTTTTTAGTTTCAATTCCCTAGACACTATAAAAAGAATAGCAGATAAGTCCACATTTAATCTATTTCTGGGCTTTAAAAAAACTTTAAAATTCTAAAATGTTAGGATAATGAATATATGTCACAATGACTATTCGTAAAGACAAGAGCAAAATGCTGGGGATAATTTACGAATTTTATTAAATCTTCTCCGAAACTTTCGTATTCCCGTGCAGAAACAAAGATATAATCCACTCCAAATTCGCTCATTAAGTTTAATGCTTTATTAATGTCTTGTGAAGTATACATCACTCGGACATCCTGATATCGGCTTTCATAGTTTAGTTTATAAGGTTCTACATGAAACTCGTTTCCTAAAACAATCTTTCTTCCACCAAATGTTATTATTGGACTGGGAGGATAACTTCCATTTGAGGGGGCTACAAGAAATACTGAGTTTTCGGGAGTATTCTCTCTAATCCATAGGTATGCATCAAGTTCATTTTTGTGGAGTGTTAAGTATGCTGGTGAATTTATTGCAGTGCTGAAAAGTTGAGCTGTCGGAATTAGGCAAACGACACAAAGAAATAGAAGAACTGCATATTTCGTCCATTTATACGAAAACCGTTTTAACGAAAATATCTTTGCTAGACCCTTGCCAGCGTAAAAAATTGCAGGAATTGAAAACGCCCAATAATAGTAGTAATTACCGACCCGAAAATCTGTGAAGATAATTAGAGTTGAAATTACAAGTAACCATAAAACCAAAAAGCGATCTAGGAAGCGATTCGTCTTTATTGAAAACACGAAACCAACGATGGTTAGAATCAGAACAAAACCCATATATGAAAGGATAGCAGAGAGAGATTGGAAGGGAACAAACTCCCCATATAGAAATTTAATTCCAATGAATCTACCTGGATTCGAACTTCCGATCTGTAATAAATATGGTGCAAATACTTGCCAATATAAGAAGAGTGGAAGAACTGAAAGCACACCTATTACAAACATTAAAGCCGCGTATTTTATATCCTGCCTTATCAAAAGATAAATAGCGAAAATAAAAAGCACAATGAGGACAACAACATAGATGAGTGTATGGTAGAATGGAAACATCATAAATAAGACAATTGAAGTGATAAGATACCTCTTTTTCTGTTCTTCGTTAAACAAATTCAGAAAAAATAAAAACAATATAGCAATTATGTAAGCTGGACTGTGCATAAATCCTTTCATAAACTGGTCAATCCCCAATGACGAACAAAAAGCAATTCCTGGGCTTGGTATCCTGGGAGGTAGATAATACCAAAAAGGTGGAGTCCCCAAGACTATTTGAAGAAGCCATGTAGCCTCTGTACCAACAGAGAAGAAAAATGCTGTTATCGCGCCGATAAGTTCATTTTTAAAATTGTCAGTACAAAAAACAAATACCAATAAACCAAGAGATGTACTTAAAATTCCATTCATTACAATTGCAAGTAATAAGGAGTTTAAAGTTGATAACTCACTAATGCCAGAGAAAAATATAATGAATAGCCACGGGTATGTAAGGGAAGTGCCAGAATACTCTGGCCATTGAGGAGGCATGGCTTTTCGAGACTCTTCTATAAAACTAATATACATAAAGTAATCAGACGGGTTACTTATAAAAATTATTTTATCTGGTTGAAACTGTATGATTAAGAATAAATATACTGTGTGTGCGATCAAATTAAAAGCACTTAGTGCGAGTAAAAACAATAATGAAGTTCTAGAAATTGGAAGTCCTTTGTAGGCATAAATTTCTCGATATTGTGATAACAATATTCCTAATAAAAGAAATATATCAAAGAAGAATAAACTAAAGAGAGGAGAAAGGTAGCCGAGTATTATAGCTTGAATAAGAAAAAGAAGTGAGCCAATTATAATACTTAATGAAAGAGAAAGAATTGCCATTCGAATATTGTCGATTTTAATACGTAAATAGAATTTGAGAAATATCCAACCAGGTATAATGTTAAACAAGAATAAGTAAGAAGGAATACGAACAAAATCTGGAAAAAGAATGAGGAGATTAGTAAGAACTATCGCCAAGAAAAGGTATCTTTCAGTATTCCACGTTTTTATAAGGGATTTTGCTACTGAAAACTCATTTCTCAACTTTCACTCGCATCCATGAAAAGATACTTATCAAATTGAAGTAATTTTCATACTTTCTTACTTTGTCCAGCATAATATCGCATGAACCTTTAAAATCATAACCACGATTGCATCATATGATTCCAATCTTGGGTGTATTCAGTGGATAGAGAAAAGAAGAAACCTATGAAAATAGCGTATGTAGCACTCGATGTAGCGCCTCAACTTTTTAGAGGGTCTAGCACACATACGATAGAAATCGCCAAAAATTTAGCTAATTTGGGAAACGAAGTTCATGTAATATGCCGACGACTCTCAAAAGCAGAGAGAAAATTCGCAAAAATAGGTAATCTATTCGTTCATAGATATTACAGAGGTATTGTATTCCCCATTAAGCCACGTTCAGATTTTGAAGAGATAATGATAGAGAAAATCGTTCAAAAACAATCAATATTCCGTTCAATCCTCATAAAACTCTATATGCTATATTTAAAGTATGTGTTTCCTCTTTACTTTGCAATTGTCATTGCTAAAATTGTTAAAAGGCATAAAATTGATGTTATTTTAGAACGTGGATCTTCCTTAGGTGCAGGAACGATCGCAAGTGTTCTTAGCAATCGCGTAATGGTCTCAGAAATAATTGGGACAAATTTTAAAGAAATTTCTTTAAGAATAGCAAGGAAAATTATTGCTTACTCTTATGATATCCTTCCAACAAAGTATATTGATAAAACAGAACTTGTCACAGCTGCTGCAAATATAGAGATTTTCACTCCAGAAATAGACGGCACCAGAATTCGAAGAAAGTATGGACTTGAGAACCTTTCAATAGTAGGTTATGCTGGCTGCTTTGCGGAATGGCATGGTGTTCTGGACTTAGTAAAAGCAAGCAAAAAGGTGATTTCAAAATCTGATCAAATTAGATTTTTGATGATAGGACCCAATTCATCTGAAAGAGTTCTACCATTGGTACAAAGAATGAATTTAGAGAACTATTTCATTTTCACAGATTTGGTTCCATATAACGAGGTTCCCAGTTATTTGAATGCATGTGATATACTGGCTGCCCCGTATAATCCATCGGTTTATGCAGAAACACGAAAATTTGGCTTCTTCTATTCACCAATCAAGCTCTTTGAATATATGGCATGCGGTAGACCAATAGTCACATCTTCGTGTGGAAGTATACCTACAATCATTAAGGATAAAGCAACTGGATGTTTGTTTGAGCCAGGAAACATAGAAGATTTAGCCAATGCAATACTTTTCCTTTTGGAAAACCGTAAACTGTCTAAAAAAATAGGGAATAATGCCAGGAAAGAAGTTGAAACGAAATATACGTGGAAAGGCGTTACAAAAAAGATCGAACTAATACTAAGAAGCGCTTTGATTAAATAACTCATCTTAGAAAATAATGTTTTTAAAACGAAAAAATATTCAACCAATCATAAAATCTTAGTAACTCAATTGAGTGAGACTATATTGAAAATTGCGGTAATTAGTCCTTACTTCACGACTTTCTTTAAACAACATGAATATGGACTTTGCGAAACCCTCTCTAAGAGACACCAAGTTACAATTTTGACTTCCAATAGGCGAATGAGGAAGTTTTTTAGCAAAGAGAAGTATTTCAGACTTGGAACAAGAAAGGAACAGATCGTTGATGGTTTTAAAGTGATCTATTTACCCACACTATCGGATTTCCCAGAACAGCCCTTTGTTCCAACTATTATTCCTGAGATTCTTGAAGCGGATTTTGATTTAGTACATGCTCATGAAGACTTTCAACCATGCACATTGTTTGCAATGCTAAGTTGTAAGATAAAGAATATTCCCTTCATGTATACCCAAGAACGCTATTACTATCCTCGAGCCCCTTGGAAACAAGTTTATCGACTATACGAAAAAAGTATCTGCAAGATAGTTCAGAAAAGTGCAGATGCTATAGTTGCTAGATCTACAGCTGCGAAAGAATTCTTAGTAACAAATAAAGCACTAGCACAAAAAATCAAAGTTATACCTGCAGGTGTTGATATCAAAGAATTTTATCCAAAAGATGATACTACATTCAAACAAACTCTAGGATATGATAATTCTCCACTTATTTTGACAGTAGCTCGACTTCATCCTAATAAAGGATTGCCAAATCTGATACAAGCGATGAAACATGTGACAAAGAAAGTACCTTCAGCAAAACTGGTAATCTTAGGAAAAGGGTCATTATATTTGCCTTTACAAAAATTAGCACATCAATTGGGCATTGTAGATTCAATCAGATTTCATATCGATCCTATTCCAAATAACAAAATGATCACTGTTTATAGCAGCTGTGATATTTTCGTCCTTCCGAGTCTGAGAGAACCTTTTGGTAGGGCATTAGTGGAAGCCTTAGCATGTGGAAAGCCTGCAATTGCCACTAATATAGGTGGCCCAAAGGATTTAATAATTGACGAAAAAACAGGTTATCTAGTTCAACCTGGCGACATTAGACAATTAGCGGCTCGAATGATCGCGTTACTCACTGATAACGATTTGGCTGAAGAATTAGGATCCAATGCGAGGCATAGAATCGAAGAAGAATATGATTGGGAAGTAATTGCTAGTGCATATGAAAAGGTATATTCTAAGCTCTTGTAATTTTTTAAGAACAACATAAACTCCAGAATTATTATAGTGAATCAACGGTGTAAGACGAATGGGTCTAATAGACACCATAATCGGGGTTTTTTTGCTTAATCAGAAATCATATGACTTAATAAAGGAAGAAAAAACAGCTGAGCTTGCAAAAATCGCCGTGTTAGAAATAGGAATCATACTATTTACCTATATGGTTTTTCGTTTCTTTGTAACAGAGATTTATCTTGTTAACCTATTTGGGCTTCTGTCTTTGATTCCATTAATGATTTCTTTCGTCTTTGCGATTACTATACTGATTATTGCTCGAAAGCTTAATGTACAAATAGCTTCGCACAAACTTTTGCTATTTATTTATACATCTTTACCAGTTGTTTTGCTACCATTTTCAATAATCTTCTATTTAGTTTTAGGGAGTTTCATTCGAACAACATTGTCTATTCTCTTCCTGATTTTCTTATGGACGCTATTTTGTAATATTCAACTCAGTGGATTATTTTTTGAAAATCAGAAGTTAAGTTCAAAACTACCCACTCTTTTTGTTATAACAATCCTGTTAACGAGTGCTTTAGAATATATTTTGATAGTTCCAGCTGGGGTAAGCGGGGCAGACGCCGCAACACTCTACTTTATGGCGATACGCTTCTCAGAAAATCCTGCACTTTCATCATTTTATTTTGAAGATCCGCTTATTCCTTTGATGAATGAATTACTGAATGGACAGTCCGATCTAAATTTTTTAACAATCCCGAATACATATGTTTATGATCGAACAACAGGAAAGGTATATGCTGATAAATCCATTGGAGCGCCACTAGTTTTTGCATTAAGCATTCTATTATTTGGAAAAAATGCAGCACTTTATGTAAACGTCATTTTTGGATTTTTAACTAATCTTGTAACCTATTTTTTTGCAAAAGAGGTTTTTACAAATGACATTAAACGAAATCAGATAGCAGCAATCTCTGTCTCGGCTCTCGCCTTTAATCCTACACATTTAATTCTCTGCGGGTTTACTTTGAGCGATATAATCTCTGAATTTTGTATAATCTTATCAATTTTTTGTCTTATTAAACAAAAAAAGAATAATGGTGTACGGTTTTTCCTTATTTCTGGCGCTAGTTTTGGATATGCAATTCTAACACG
>JBHLOP010000074.1:0-8665 GCA_048940375.1 Promethearchaeota archaeon
TGAAACTTCTCCAAGTTCGTATCTAACCGAAGATTCTTCAAGTGACATTTTGATATCAGATAATCCTTTCTCTAGGATTTTTTTCCATCTACTCAATTTTTGACGTTCAGAGGTTATTTCATTTCTTACTGCTTGTAATTTTTCAGAATACTCTCTTTTGAGCCTTGAATAAGTTGTTTGTGATGTTTTATTATCCCGAAAAATACTTTCTAACTTGCTGAGACGCTCTGCCGCTTCTTGTTCTTGAAATATTAGAAAGTATATACTAAGTGGTTTAACATCCATTTTCTCTGTAAGTTCTTTTTCCAATAATTCTTTCTCTTCTTTTAATCCTGCAGATTCAGAGTTATATTCTTCATCTGATAACTCCCCAATTTCTTTCTTTGCGCTTAATTCTTCTAATTTCATATTAAGTGGCCGTAGTTTTTCTTCTATCTTCCAAACGTTATATGTTGTAATGATTTGTTTGAATTCTTCAGAGGGTATTTCTTTTTCCTCTATAGATTCTTCTATTTGAGATCCGCTTTCTGAAATTGCATTCTTATGCGCAGCAAAGGTGCTTTGAGGGTCTACAGGAGTGCCACAACGATTACAAAATCGTGCACCTGGGACTATAGAACTGCCACACTTTCGGCAGAAGCGAACTACTCTACTCATAGTAATATTCTCCATTGTATTGAGTGACATCAATCAATATGAAATTTTTGGATTTTTTTTAGCTGAATTAAGGAGTTTTCTAAGGTTTTCTTTACAATCTTTTCCATATTTTGAAAAAAACATGGATCGTTATTAAGGAAATGAAAATTCGATATTTTCTTTCCATAAACTTTATAGGAGTCATTATAAGACTCAGGGGAGTAGTCCTGTGATGAGATTTAGTTTAAAACGATAAGATTCACACAGATAGTTACTGGCATTTTTTGAAATTAATAATGTAGAGTCATCAAAAAATTTACTTTCAGTGACCTCTCAAACGCATTTATACACTGTAGGACATACTTCTTAGTCGAAATACAATGAATGAAGGACACGACACGAAATTAATGAAATTAATAACTTTCAAGGACGTATTCGAAAATGTGTCTACTTGGTAAGTATGTATGTGATTTCTGGTATTATGAAAACAAATGTGCTCTTAAAAAGCATGATTTATGGGAGATTCTCAAAGAAGACTGCCCATTATTGAATGAAACTAATATTGTTGAGGAGAATATTATTCAAGTTGTTCCAATACAGAGGACAATTGAAGAAACGATGTGAAAAGTCCTTTGTAAATCCTCTTTTTTCTGAAATCCCTCTAAATTTACTAGTTATAAATCTATTTGGCGCTGGTAAATTTTCTGAAAGAATTAATTGATTTTGTGACGAATTCTTTTCTTATCTTTTTTTATTCGTTTGGTTTGATTTATTAGAATAATCTTTAGATTTTTAAACTCTTAAAATTTCAATAAGATTCAGAGTGATTCAGATGAAGTTGATTGTAGATAATAGAGAAAGTGAAATTGCACAAGAAGCTGCACGCGAAGTTGCACAAGAAGCTAGATTAGCATTCAAAATTCAACAATTACCAATAGGTGATTTTCTCATAATTGACAAAAACGAGAAAGCTACTATTATTGAGCGAAAGAGAGTTAATGATTTTATCAGCTCAATAAGATCAAATAGGCTCTGGCAACAATTATTAAATTTTATGAAAGAAGAAAAAATACTCGGATTTCCCATAAAAAGACATATGCTTTTATTTCATGGTACTTGTGGTGAATATCTGTCTAGTTTACAAGAGATAAATCCAAATGGCGATCTCTCATCCTTTTGGGGACAGATTATTGGAGCACAACAGGAAATTCTTTTTGTTTACAATACACCAATCGTGTTCATCGAAGACGAAGCAGATGCATTTAAATCCTTTTTAAGGATCACCGCTAAAAGGGAAGAGCAAGGAAAAAATGATAACTTGCCTAAAGGTCGTTGGTATAGGAAACCAAAACGCTCAATGTTACCCGAAAAAGATCAGAAATCCTATGTTCTCGCCTCAATCCCACTTATTGGTGATTCGTTAGCAAAGATACTTCTTGATCACTTCCGTACAATACGAGGAATAGCCACAGCTTCCATCAATCGACTACAACAAGTACCAGGGATTGGAAAAAAGAAAGCGGAACGCATCTATGCTATCTTTCATTAGACGAATGCCAAGGCTATTGTGTATGATAATAGTATTTAATTAATTTCTTTCTAAAAGCCTCTAAGATCGCATCTTGATACGGTTTTATCTCAAAAATATCTTGTCCAGTCAACTGATTTAAAAACGCATATTCACTGTCAAATATATAGATTTGGGATATTTGCTTGCCTCTTATAATGACATCTGCCTCGAATCCTTCTGTAAAGTGAATAATGCCAAGACCACGTGTTACCTTAATGAATTCTCTTTCCTTTTTGCAGTCCTTGAAATACTCTGGCATGTAGATCCATTTATCAGTTAGATATTCTTCATTTAATTCATTAATTTTATTTATTTCCCATTCTGTTAATTCGTCCTTTTTGAAATCAACTTCTAGCGCTTTTTCAAAGGCTTGAATTAGATCTTTGGCTATATCTTCTCTATTCATTTCATTACAATTCAGTTCACGCTTTAATGTTGTTAGAAATCTTATTAGAAGTGGTGCATAAAGATCTTTGAAATTGTTGCTAGGCATTTGAAGTGTTTCAACACAGGTCTTATAATCAAAATCAGCAATAATATTACCACAAACAACTCCTGTAGATTCTATAGACGCCGCACCATTCCCAGAGATCTTGCGGTCCTCAATAAAAATGTCATTCATATCTTGTTGAGCATTAAGTCCAAGTGATCTTAAATACTTCAGCGGTCCTTTGAGTGCGTTATCGTAAAGGATTTTATTTTTCAAGGGAAAATGATAGCCTTTAAAGATGACATGATAAAAAACCTGTCCTTTATCGAGCAACACGACTCCGCCTCCTGTCATTCTTCTTGTAAAGAGGATATTATTCGCCTTACAATAGTCAATGTTGACTTCCGCATAAGCATTCTGACTTTGCCCGCAACTCACGAGTTTTCCATCTGTAAATTCAATTATAAGAGTGTTCAAAGCAGAATCTAGGTTTTCTGAAGTATGTAATGCAGTAGCATGCCACACCGTTTGAGTCCATAGCGGATCTACCCGATCTAGATAAAGTAATCTCCATTTTGCCATGAAAAGCACCAAACTCGAAAAATAAATTGCTTTTAAGAAAGTTTAAATCTCAATGATCTTTGGATTTACTTCTTGGGAAGTTATCTCAAGAATTCCAACAGTATTTCTTTCCGCCCAACGCTTATCAGTTGGAGAACCAGGATTTACAAAAAGCCTCCCAAACTTTTTTTCAACAAATGCATTATGTAAGTGCCCACAAACAACGATTTCGTAATCTTTCCCACTAATTATACCTTCAACTTTTTCGATGAACCCTTGAGGACCACCGCTTCCATGAATAACACCGATTTTATGACCTAATATATCTGTTTCATTGATTTCAGGCAGTTGAGTTGCTACTCCTATAGAATCCATGTTTCCATGTACTGCAAGAACGGCGGGAGCAATTTCATTTAATTCATCTATCACGGTTAAAGAAACTAAATCACCAGCGTGAATGATTAACGAAACTTTATTGTTCTTGAAAATATGAATAACTTTTTCTGGAAGTGCTTTTGCAAAAACAGGGATGTGAGTATCCGAAATTAAACCAACCTTTTGTGGTTTTTCGGTCATTATTATTCACCCTAAAGATGTTTTTCAGTTAAGCCTTGCTGTAAGTATTGCTATAGCTGCTGAAGGAGCGCATAACGAAAGATCTCCTGTCCATATTTCATCAAGGTCGTGAAATTGTTTGATACCTACTTTTTGCGCTGCTGGCTTCGCTAGAAATTCTTTTCCTATCCCAGTAGGAACACACTCTAATGTTTGCTCAATATTATTCATTTCATTAGTTGTCACACGATTAATTCCGATACTTATCTCTGCAATTTGCTTTAAATAAACATATTGAGCAATATTTTCGAGTTCTTCTATTTCTAGAAGTTCAATATCAGCACAGATTGTGCGTGCTAATCTTTCAAGTGCATATTCTTTTGTTTTTCCTCGTCCATCTGGAGTTTCACATGAATAATCTCCTGAATTTATATGTCCTAAGACCAAATGAACGTCTGCTGAAATTGCAAAATACTCGGGACATATCCGTACTAGTCTGTTTTTTACAGGTACATGCGTAACAACTGCTGCTACATTTGTTCGTAATGCACCTGAATAAACAAGTTCACCAGAAATAAGTCGGTCTAAGTCGTTTTTTCCGAATGTAAGAACATTACCTTCTTGAAAAGGGATAATATCAGTGGTAGTCGACCCTGTATCAATAAATAAACCTGTTGAAAACGTTTCTGCAACTAATTTTGCTGTTGCACACCAATTTGCGGCAGCAAAATTCAACGGTGATCGCATTGCGTCCTCAATATCTCGCATCTTTCCGAAAATATCAATAGTATGAATTGGAATGTTGTCAAAGACCGTTTCAGTAACTTTCAATATATCGACAACGCCTTCCCTTTTTGTTCGATATGTATCAGACAACTCCGCTGTCATAACTATTCCTACTGCATCAAGTTCGTTATTACAAAACTCCGTTTTTAATTGTTTCAGGAGAGAGAAAAGTTCTTGGCGTCTTTTCCACATAGGAAAATATATTGACTTTGTTTTAATGCTTTGAATTTCACCATGGTCATATTTTATTAGTGCTGCTTTGGTATTCGCACCACCAATATCCAATCCAAGTATTTTTTTCAAAAGACTAACTCCTTTAAGTGAATGTCATCCTTAATGTCAACCAGAGAGAAAGGTAGTTTATGTTAACTATTAAGGCTTTTATTGAGTTTAGTAGAAATTTATGAATCTTCGAAGGCTATTCAAACTGGTATTTACCTTAATAACTTCACGTCTAAAAGAATTCATATATGTCTTTTTTAGTTGCCTTGAGAGATATTTGGGGCTAGCTAAAAAAAGACGGAAGCCTCTTTTGATTAATTCATTTATTTTTTCGCGTGGAACAGCATTCGGAACAACATCAGGAACTGCAACACCAGTTCGCCAATATTTGTCCTCATTTATAAAACCCTGATGTACTAATTCGTCCCAGATAGGCATACCAGGTGCTGCGCCCAACATATGAAAATCAGGAATGTCCACTCCAATCTTTGACGCGAATCTAAGAGTTGTCCACATTTCCGCTACAGATTCCCCTGGCGCTCCCAAGATGAATGATGCGAAGGAATCCATACCCACGTCATTGCAATTTTTAATTGCTTTTTTAGCCATTTGAGGCGTTATCTTTTTCTTATAATAGGTCAGAATCCAAGGAATAGCACTCTCTATCCCGAAATATAATCCATTACAACCAGCGTGTTTCATTGCCCATAGCATTTCTTTTCCAGCTAGATCCACTCTGGTTTCAGTTGCCCAATACATGTCCAACTTCTCTTTTCTCATTTGTCTACAAAGTTCTATTACTCTTGAGGCGTTTATGGTGAAGCTGTCATCAACAAAATAGATTTGTCCAAACCCCTGATCCTTTAGGTAAGAAAGTTCCTCTATTATATTTTCAGCCGAACGACCTCTCCATTTTCTACGACCATGGGTTGAGGCAGCACAAAATGTGCAATTATAGGGGCATCCTCTGCTGCTCATAACCGTAGTAAATTTTTTGACAGTAGTTCGAAAATTATTGACAACTCCAAGATACTCGCCTTGCAAAAGACTACGGTCTGGAAATGGGATCGAATTAACATCTTCAATAAGCGGGCTATCCTGATTTACCTTTACTCGACCATTTTCTCTGTAAGTAATGCCTCTTATGTCCTCGATGTTCTTTCTTGATTCAAGAGCATCTGCAAGTTCAACCGCAATATATTCTCCTTCGCCTCTGACCACAAAATCAACAAATGGCTGTTCCTTTACGATTCGTTTATGATTTATTGTGGCATGATATCCCCCATAAACAATAGGGACCTCGGATAGTTTCTCTTTTAACAATTCAGCTACCTCATCTGCAAAAAGTGTGGTTACTGTCAGCGTGCTAAAACCGACAAGATCCGGATCTCGGGATTCAATTTGGTGGACTAACCTTTCTGTTGAAAATCCGTGAGTACTATTGTCAAAAATTCTGACATTATGTCCAGCTTCTTTCAGGCATGTTGCTATGTAGAGTAAACCAATGGGAGGCCATGAGCCTTCTAAACTAACAAATTCGCGTTTAACACTCGGATTGGATGGGTAAACCAAGATAATCTTCAAAAGAAGTCCTCCAAATAGAATTGGGCTAATATGCCACTATCTTAATACAATCGTTTACGATGAGATCGCTATTTTGCAAGTGCTAAAACGACGGCATAGAGTCAGAGATTTGTATATATTTCGATCACTTAAGAGTTTATTTGATGATTGTATCTCTGAACAATTATATTGTAAAATTCGCAATAGCCTTTGTTGTAGGAGGAGTGCTGCTTTAATATTCGCACCACCAATATCCAATCCAAGTATTCTTGTCAAAGGCTTGACAACTCCATTTATTTATTGAGATATAGTGTTAAAACTATTTCTTAATTCTCGACTATTTTATGTGCATTTGTTTCTATTTTAACACTAGAAACACAACTATCAAAAGAAATAAGCAAATATTGAAGTCGTGAACTACCCACATATGAATTCGTTGGCTTTCTGCGAGTTCTCCGAATCATATCCGAATAAAGGACTGGTTACTCTCGTTTTACCTTCGACTGTGTATCGCAGTTCATCCTTATACGAGGATGGTCTGTCCACTGGGCATTCTGCGATAGGAACCATAAGTTTCATTATCGCAATAATATGGATTCGTCAAATTCTATTGATTTTTACCTTCGTGATGAACCACGCTGGTTAGAATATTTACGAATCCTCGTTCTACAGAGACTCCAACTTCTGCTTTCCTATCAAGAGTCTTGTATCTCTGCTTTTCTCTTGATAATCATCACAACTACTTAGAGTGAAAGACTATAAAAACCTAGCAGCTTTCGTCCCCTTATTTCAAAGGAGGGGACTATCCATCGATTTATTTAACCTTATTTTGCGACAGAAACTATATAAGATTAGAATGAAATACATTTACTCTAATTTTAGCATTAATAGACAAAGGGAAATTCATGGAGGAGATCTCCGTTTCAACCAAATTAAGATTAAAGAAAATGGTTTCTGTGAGACGCTATTTCGATGGAATAAAATTCTTGTGGCAGATACCAGAAACTCGCTATCTTTTGAAACTAATTGTTATATTACTTACTTCTATGACTATCTTCTATACTACACTAACTCTTTTAATTGTAACATTTGGTGAAACTAGATTTCTACTTCGTTTCAACCTTTATGGGTTGCCCTTTTTCTTGGTATTGTTCTTATTCATTTTTATAAAACTAGTACGTTTCTATCGGAATACAAAAAAGCATGCCTTATTTCCGGAAAGAAATTCACTCCTAAAAATGAAATATTATTCTTCTCCTGACTTAAAGGCTAAAAAAGAAAGCAGATTACCTAAAATAGTTGTAATTTTGATCTTCTTATTTCTTTTAGTATTTGTATTTGCTACGGAATTCTTTTTTGTGTACGAAATGCACCTTGTGCTAATTAGTATATATGCTGCAGTTTTTCTTAGTTTTATTTGGATAGTTTATGGTCTTCTGTTTATTACAGCATTTATGTCAGCTAGAGGAACTATGCGGTTATTTAACGCTACATATTCAGAAAGAGTTCGAAACAAGAGTTATTGGTTTTTTATTTTTCTTCCTTTGCCCTGGATATTATTCTTTATTTTGTATTTTATTGCTGGTGAAGTTCTTTTCTTCTATAGAATTTTTGGCGGCTTTGTGATATTGTGGTTCTTATCAGCTCAAGTTCTGTACGGATTCCTATGTCTAACCAGTATTTTTTCTCTTCTAAAGAAAAATTGGCGAGTTGGTTATACCGTTAGTCAGGTTGCTGCGTCTTTAACGTTTTTCACAGTTATTATCATCCCAGGCATAATAGGTTATGTTCAAGATTCGCTGAGCACAATACTTCCACTTATTGGGTTAGGCCAAATAGATACGAGTGGCGGGGCATCAAATTTCTATCTAGGCCCACTTGTTTCACTGCTTGCAATGGGATTTCTCTATATTCAAGGAACTTTAGATGATTATGGAGATAAATTGCGAGAATATTATGCCGCATGGGATAACAAGTTGGAAACGTTCAATATTAAGTCTGAAGAGGATTTTCAGAATCAAACATATGATAAAGTTTTTGATGACACACCCCTCAGTACTGAAGTTCCAAATGCATACCCCAATTTAATTTTTGGATTGATTTTGCTCCTATTTACTTTTTTTGGAATCATTCTTGAATCAGGAGCAATGTTTTCAGTCTTAGGCGTTGCAATTGGAACGGAACAGATAACGGACTTTTTATTTATAAGTTCCTATTTAGAATTTTGGGGAATTATATTAGGTCTGTTTGTATATACAGTAATTATTTCATTCCGTAAGCAAGAAAACCAACAATAATTTCCGCATCTCTTACCAAGAACAAGTTTTGTGTCTTCTGCGGGT
>JBHLOP010000075.1:0-8601 GCA_048940375.1 Promethearchaeota archaeon
TACATTAGGTCCTTTCTCCTTTCCTGGAGTTGTATTTACGGACACTGCGAGTTCTAAATATGGTGCTACTTCCTTCAACGAATATTTTTTAGCGCGAAATTCACCTGGTTCCAGTTCATAGATATCAATATGACATAAGCCATCTCTTGCAGCTAAGTTGGTGTTACCGAGATTTTCCCAGTAACTATCAATATCCCAGACTCTATTTTTCTTGTTTGGGTTATAAAAGCCAACAAGTCCTGTTGCCTCTATCTTTTCTACTGTACCATCCGCCTTAACTACCGCATCTGCCGCTTCTGAGTTTATAACTAGTATTTTCTTGTTATTTGCTGCACCAGCTTTTTTCCAATTATCTGAGACATCTTTTTCTGCAATGAGTTCAAGATCTTCCTCTTTGAGATCAACAACTACCCTCCCTCGCGGCACCTCAAAAAGAATAGGCGCATCATTGACCTTCGGAACATATTCAGTTGTTACTGGCCTAGGTGGTGGGGTTGTTGTTTTCTTTTCTTCTTCTTCAGTCATTTCTTCTTCCTCTTCTTCTTCTGTTTCTTTCTCGTCGACTTCTTTAAACGACACTTTTTGTCGCTCCTTTTCCTGTTTTTTCATCAATATAGTTATTATCGAACTATATACAATTCTACTATTTGAATTTTTTAGTCTAGGATTAAAGAATATTAACAGTGTAGGAAATGGTTTTAATTAACAATTAAAAAAAATGAGGGGACTCTAAGCTCCTCAATGCGGTCTATACTATCTGAAATATCTGATTGCGAATATCAGGTATATTAGTAGAACTAAAAATGCCCCGAATGTGAGCCATGTAGCAGGTAAACCTACACCTGAGAGTACTACTCCAATCACTGCAAATATAGTAGTGGCAAACCAAGCCCACTTCTTCATATACCATAATGCACTTCCTACAGCCATAATAATAAGTGCTAGGAAAATCCAGCCAATTCCGAGAATCACTTCATTACCAAGAGCCCATGAAGGTGTCGTAAGTAGAGCAAAGCTTACTAATCCTACAAAGATTAAACCACGAACTAGGACTATAATGCCGACAATGTAAACTAGAATTGCCAAAATAGTGATACCTACGGGTCTTTCTTTTGCCATATTTGTTAACTCTCCATAAAGTTGTTTTTCAAAATAGTTTATAAAATTCTTTATTTTACATTTTGTTACACTTTCTACTCATTTAAACCGTCTGATATAGGCAAGTTTATTGTACCTAAAAGCGTGAGATATTTGAGTTATTCTAATATCTTAGTGTTATAAACAAAACCATTGCAGCTTAAAATTGAAATATGGAAAAAAATTAATATAAGAACGTAAATATTGAGATCACATGAGAAAAATTCTCATAATAATTTTATGGATTATAGGCGTTGTTTTGCTCTGGTTTGCAACTCTGTTATATCCAGCGATATCTTTGCTGATCCCATTCCCAGAAAAATATCTAATGAATATATTTTACACTGTTATTGCGCTTGGTATCATTTATATTATATTTAAAGTAATTATTGAAGAGGCTGTCGTTAAAAGGATAAAAGAAACTAAAACAAAATATTCTTTCAACAAGCTTGTTTCAATTCTGTATATTATTGCATTTCTGGCGGTCTTAACTACAATTTGGATAGAACAACCACAAACTCTTTTTGTTGCTTATGGTGTTGTTGCCGCGGGTATTGCTATTTCCCTACAAGATTTGTTTAAGAGCCTTGCAGGCGGAATAATCATCTATGTGAACAGACTTTACACAGTGGGAGATAGAATTGAAATCCAGAAGATTGTTGGTGACGTTATTGACATTCATATCTTGTATACTACTATTCTTGAAATACAAGGATGGATAGATGGAGATCAGCCAACAGGAAGGTTGGCAATAATTCCAAATAGTTATGTTCTATCAAGTACTATTTACAACTTTACTAAAGATCATAACTTTATCTGGGATGAAATTATGATCCCTATCACCTATGACAGTGACTGGAAGGTCGCATATGACACAATTATGACAGTTGTCAGAGAAATCACAAAATATTTAGTGGAACAAGCGGAAAAAGAAATTGAACAACTCGAAGAGATGTACTACATAGGTAAACGGATTGTTGAACCAAATATATTTCTAAAACTGACGGATAATTGGATATCGTTTAATATCAGATTCGTGACGGAAGCCAAAAAAAGAAGATCGCTGCGTCACAAATTAAGCCAAAAGATTCTGGAAGAAATTCAAAAAAATGAGAGAATTAAAATAGCTTCTGCGACCATAGATATTGTTGGATTCCCAAAATGAGCTCCATCACGCTAAAGCGATGAGGTTAGTCTATTGAGTTAGACTTACAAGATGACTTGTCGGTAAATCAATGCCATTTTCTTTAAATGCTTTGACTATGTTTCTGCGAATGTCACCTTCAATGCGTCCTCTCTGTCTAAAGTCTTCAATATTATAAATCAGTTTATATTGTTGAGCGAAGTCTTGAAACAGATCTGTTCTTATAACAGGGGAAGGATTTTCTAGCACACCTTCAACATCTTTAACCGCTTTGAGCACAATTGATTCTATCATAGTAGTATCAATTTCATATCCCGCTGTAAAGGTAATCGTTCGAATTATCGCGGGTTTTTGATCATAATTTATGAACTTATTTCTTAGAAAATCAGCATTAGGAATATACAACAAACCTTCTCCCTTTTCGACCTTTGTGTAAATAATTGTAATTTCTTTTACCTCTGCGATATCCTCGCCCATTTGGATTAAATCACCGATTTTAAAGGGCCTAGTGAACATAATAATGATCCCAGCAATCATGTTTCCAATTGTTGCAATAGAGGCAAAACCAATAACTGTACCGAATATAATTGGAATAACCGTGGCTAGCCAAAATTGTTGCAAACCAAATATATTCAAGATTATAATGAATACGACCAAAAGGATGGTCCATTGAACTAATTTATTTATAGTTGAAATTACATCTCTTGGTAAATGTGAGCGGTCTCCAGCTCTCCGTATCGATCTTTTGACAATTGGCAGTATAATAGCAGTGGCTATAAGGATAATAAAGGCAAGAATAAGATTCGGTAGATTTTGAATTATTACTGAACTAATAGAAGTTATAGGATCCAACAAATTTTCAAATGCTGTTTGCATGTAATCACCTTCCACGTTTTTCTAATAAAATCTCTTTTTATGAGGTGGGATACAAGGAATTAAAAGACCTCTTTTATGCGTCAATAGTCAAAAACCAAATAAGTAAAATTAATTGGTTTTATTGCATGTCTGTAGAAAATCTATTTAAAAACATTAGGTTTCGGTATGTTAGAATTAGTTTAGTCAGGGAAATTTGCATTTTGTTTGAACAAATTAAGAGACCAGTCAACATTTTCTTTGAAACATGAATGAATAGAAATTAAAAACAGCTTTATTAGTCTCGTCTCGCTAGTAAATGATTGAAGAATAATTTCACGAAGTTGATTTAAAATGAGACGCTCGTTGAATAGAAGGGGGTTGTAATGTCTAGATTCAGAGAGAAAATGAAAGTCCCCAAATTAAGGAAAAGATCAAAAAAGGCAGGACTTCCACCAGGAACTCCAGTTCACGTCGGAGAGAAAAGAGTTGAAAAAATTAAGATATCATACTTTGACTACGATGAAACCCAATTTCAGGAGAAGGAAGTTAAGACGATTGAAGAATGTTTTCCCTTTAAAGATACTCCAACTGTAACATGGATAAACATTGATGGCATTCATGAAGTAGAGATCATAGAAAAATTAGGAAACCATTTTGAAATACACCCTCTCATTCTTGAGGACATTTTAAATACAGAACAACGTCCAAAAATAGATGATTTTGAAAGTTACATCTTTGTTGTTTTGAAAATGCTTTATTATGAAGAAAATGAAATAAAAATAGAGCAGATCAGTTTAATTCTTGGCTCAAATTTCGTTATTTCCTTTCAGGAACAGCCAACTGATGTTTTTGACCCAATTAGAGAACGAATTAGAAATTTGGTAGGCCGTATTAGAAAACAAGGATCAGATTATCTTGCTTATACTTTGTTAGATACTACTGTTGATAACTATTTCATCATTCTTGAAAAAGTTGGAGAGACGATTGAATTTTTAGAAGAAGAATTGGTTGAAAATCCTACCCCCGAAACTTTGCACCAGCTCCATAAATTAAAAAGAGAGATGATAGCATTACGTAAGTCAGTTTGGCCTTTAAGAGAGGTAATCAGTAGATTGGAAAGATTAGAGAACCCTCTTATTCGTGAATCTACTGACATATATCTTAGAGATGTTTATGATCATACAATTCAGGTAATCGATGCCGTAGAAACATACCGTGACATGCTTTCTGGAATGTTTGATATTTATCTTTCAAGTATCAGTAATAAAATGAACGAAGTTATGAAGGTATTAACTATAATTGCTACAATATTTATCCCTTTAACACTAATTGCGGGTATTTATGGAATGAACTTCATGTTTATGCCAGAACTGGATTGGCAGTTTGGTTATCCATTCACATTACTTATGATGTTTGCTTTAGGTCTCGTAATGACAATTTATTTTCGGATGAAAAAGTGGTTATGACAGTGACAGGCCTTATTTTTGCTTCCGAAAGGTAAAATAGAATACTTCTTGTCATTAATGGTTCAGATATCACTAACTCTAGTTATCTATTTTATTTAAGAAAAGAAACTTGATAATTGAGAAAGTTCTTATCTCCTTTTCTTAACTGACCTATCATATGCTACCCAATTTTCTTTCCATTCTGGGTTTTTTTCACTCAGCATATTTAAGATCATATCACGAAGTTCTGTCGTGCTCATTTCATTTAGACCTGAGAGTTGTGCTTCAATTTTTTTCGCAATTTCTCGAGCAACTTCAGGAGGAGCTCCTGCTTTTATAGAACTCACTACAATTTTTTCAGGAATAAACTGTTCCTTCTTTCCGTCTCTTTTTTTAATAATCATTATTTCCCAATCCTCCAAACTGTATATTATACTAATTTTTTTAATAAGAAAATTATAGATCAAATGAAGAGCTAAGAGCATATTACGCTTTTTACTAAACTAAGTTCAAGTTCTAATCATCCATACCGTTTCTAACAAATTGGCGTCATAGATCGCTAAGTTTCCAGTAGTCTTGAGACGATTTCAGCTAACTTTATTCTATTTTCTTGGGAACTAAGTTTGACCGTTGTTACGATTACCTCCATGCCCATCTCCTCAAGTTTTTCTTTATGCTCTTCATCAGATTCATCTATAATTAGTGTATCTATGAGACCTGGATAATGTTCAACAATATCGAGAATTGATGTCCCAATTCCTAGAGCTTCCTCCATAAGCCTTCTCATGGGTTGATCAATCGGTTCATCACCTAAGACAGGGCTTATCGCAATAACATTGCCACCTGATTTTTCAATCATATTTTTGATCTCCTCAAAAGCGAGCATAGGCTCTATATTTAACGGTGGATTACTTGGACCTATGATTATAGCATCGCTGTTAGAAAGTATATCCTTTATTTTGGGATTCGCCTCTGCCTTATCGATCCCAACGTATTCAATCTTTTTTACTTCTTTTATGATTCCTTGAAGTTCCTTATTGCGGTATTCCATAAAGGATAAATTCCCGTGATCAGTAATCACTTGGAAAGTAACTTTGGCGTCTGTCAATGGAAGAATTCTAGCTTTAATACCAAGTTTTTCGGCAATTATGGTGATTGCTTCTGAAAAGAATGCACCTTTAGTCATAAGATGCTCGCGGAAGATGATTTGAGAAATAATTGTATCGCCAAAACGAAACCATAGATCCTCTTTGTTCATTAAATAAGATAAGACATTCATAAAACTGTAAGTATCATTTTGGATAGTTTCCCAATATCGAATGTCTAGTTTGCTGGCTAAAAGAAATAATAGGTATTCAAGGTCAGGATAGATATCTAATCCTAAAACTTCTAAGTTATTCATAGTGTTAGCTATGATCCCAAGTTTATCTTGCGGAATAACTCGTAAAATCCCTTCTAAAAATTTGGTCGTTTGCAACCCGCCAGATATAATAGTAATCACATTAAAAGCCTCCTATAGGGAGTTTTGTTGCCAATAATAAGTTTTCTTTTATTATACAAAACTTTAAAGAATTTTCTTCTTTTTTGGTCTTCTAAATTATTCGTATTGTGAGAATATTTTAATATTTGACGTAGCATTTCTATAAATCGGCATTCTCGGTAATTTTTAGTTATTCTGTAGCATAAACTCTTATAGTTTAAATAAATAAAAAAATAAACTCAGCACAATGTATCATAATTTCAATAAACGTAGTATCCTGACACAATTCATCCCCACGCTGAAACGGTGGGGCTTTCTTGTTTCGTTACATGTAAAAAGGATAAATATACACAAATTCTTATGAAAAACTTATATTTGCTAATAATAAAAAAAGAAAGGGAGTTAGAGGAAGAGCACATCTGCCAAGGTGATCGCTTTTTCCTCTAAACTTCCGATTCAGAATCTTCTGCCTTCAATTCGGATATTCTTTCGTCAAGGCGTTCAATAGCTCTTGAAAGTCGCTTTTTCATGAATTCCAAGAAGGCTGCCGTTTCTTCTTTGGTGGGAGGCTCACATAGGAAACCAAACGGTCCATGTCCAAACCAATGGCCATGACCCCAACTTCTAGAATGACACATTTATTTTTCTTCCTTAATTTTCTTTAATTTGTCGTCTATTTTTTCAAGCTCTTCCTGAAGTTGTTGTTTGTATGTCTCAAGCCATTGCAATTCCTCATCTCTGTTTTGTTCGTTTTCAATGCTAAACTGCTCTGTAAGAACATATCCAGGTAACAGGCGACCAATTAGATGCTTCCGCCAATTAGTGCTTTTTTGAAACTTTTGGGGCGCATGTCGTATCACATAGTGCCAAAAGGGGCTTGGTCCTCTGAAAGACTCTGGGAACTCTTCTAGGGCTTCATTGACAGTCTTTTTGCCCTTATCGGTGATGATATAATGATATGTCCGATCCTTTGTAGATATTGACGTCTCTGATTCCTTAATCTCTTGCTTTTCGACTAATCCACTGTCTACCAGACGATCTAATGCAGGATATAGAGTTCCACTCTTCGGAATCCATCTACCATGAAATCCACATTTCATTAGTCTGAGAATAGCATATCCGTGTGCTCCTCTTTCTTTACGCGCCAACGTAAGAAGAATTAGAAACTGAACTGGAGAGATCTTTCCTTTACTAGTCTTAATGCCCGATTTAAACGAAAACATGTTCAACAACTTCAGTTATGCACTACTTAGTAATATGTAGCGAAATACATATTGTTTTCTAGTATGTAGAATACTACATATAGATCTCTACTTAAAAATGTTTCGATTTTCAAGTTTTAAACTTTGCAATCAATTATAACAAGTCTTTTTTAACTTGTTTCTATGTGTTGTTCGATCGTTTTATATCTTCTAGCTAGCCTGCTTATCCAGATTGTTACAATGACTGCAATTACGGTCACAACAATCGCATACGTTACCAAAGGAACTACTTCATTGGTTATTCCAAAGATGTCACGGAAGATTGCTTGCACCGCACCATTCCAAGCAAACGCTACAACAAAACCAAACGCTGTTGTAATCAATGTAGAAAACTTATCTATCATTTCTTTTTGTAATTTCCTCAATTCTTTAATTGCTTTCTCTTTTCTTCTTTTATCGCTGATTTTTTTCTCGCTCAAGAAAAGACCTCCTGTAGCTATTGATTTCATAAGATTTTGAATTTGTAGAATAACTAATCACTTGATACATTTAAAAAATATAATAGCATTAAAGGAAACCGTCTGAATTCCTTTTTTCAGAAGTCAATATTTTGTCTTGAGGTTTTTCGTACTTAAAATTAAGAGAAAAATACTAAAAAAAGACCGTTCAAAATGGAAGAACTTCTAAATTAAAGTATTAGGTGTTAAATAGAAATAAAAAAAAGTTGGGTTAATAAATCGCTGATTTCTCTGAAAATTCAGCGAGTTCAAGAAGTTTGTCCCATTCTAGGTCAACGTGTTTTTGAATGATATCGATGATCTCTTGATTTTTCGCTGGTTTGAACAGATGTCGCAATCTACCTTGATTTTTCAAATATTCTTCAACAGGAACTTTTGATAACGCTGGATTGGGATAATTAAGAACAAATTTGTATCCATGGTACACTTCGTAAAGCGGGAAGAATCTGGATTCCACAGCTAACCGCGCTACTTGGAAGGACTCACTAGTGTCGAATCTCCAACCACGTAAACAAGGCTGAATAACATGCACAAAAGCCGGTCCTTTGACGTCTACCGCGCGTTTTACCTTTCGGACAAAGTCAAGTGGATGGGACACGCTCGCGGTGGCGCAATATTCCAACCCATGAGCCGCAACGATCCTCAAAAGCGGTTTTTTAAATTCTTTTTTGCCTAGAACCGCTTCTCCAGCTGGAGATGTCGTTGTCCAAGCTGCGTGCATCGTGGCCCCACTTCTTTGGATTCCAGTGTTCATATACGCTTCGTTGTCGTAGCAGATATAAACGAAGTCATGTCCACGCTCAATTGCTCCACTTATTGA
>JBHLOP010000076.1:0-8263 GCA_048940375.1 Promethearchaeota archaeon
CTGTCAAACGGTATTTTAGTAAAGATATCTCAATTTCTGAATCCACTCTTAATGAACTAACCAACATCTACTGGCAGGCCGTGAGTGATGAATCCAAACTTTTTCCTGGTGTAAAAGAATTATTGACTTTATTAGGGGAGAAGAAGATTAAACTTGGTTTGATGAGTGATACTGATGGCACACCTGGTATGAAAGCACAAAGGATCGAAGAAGCTGGTTTAGTCGATTATTTTGATGCGATTATTATTCCTGGGGAAGATACTAAAGAAACGAAGCCAAATATACAACCTTTTATCAAGATTTGTAGAATACTTGGAGTTGCTCCCGAGAACTGTGTTCATATTGGAGATAACCCCCAAGTGGATATCTCAGGTGCAAAGGAACTGGGAATGAAAACAATAATCCTAACACCAGACAAAACTCAATTTAAAGAAAAAACCTTGATTCCGGATTACCTTATAGAACTTAAAGATATTAAGAAATTAGAAGAACTTATCCCTGAGCTGCTAAAAGAAAAGAATACAAAATGACTCTAATAGACTCAAATCTGCCCTGTCCATCTCTCCCATCCTTTTAAAAAACTATTATATGCATAAAAAAAATGTGCTAGACAAAAAATAAGGTTAAGTTTAAGGTTTTTTGACGACAATAATTTCCTGTATGCCCCCATATAACGGAAGAGTTTCGAAAGTCTTGAGGTTAAATCCAGCATTCTCATAAAGTTCTCTGATATGAGTCATATCAACAAATTCTGTAAAGTCTGTGAAAATCTTTGACAACTGCGAGTGCATACCTATCGATAATCTCTTGGAAGGATGATCCTCAGGTAACTCTACAGCGACTATAGAAAAGTATGTGCCACCTGGTTTGAGGATCCGATAGATCTCGTTTGTTAAATGCTCATAATGTTCAGATTTGAAGTATTGATGCAAGTTTATTGTCAATACTAAGTCCACAAGATCGTTATTGGCTGGCAATTTTTGCTTAGCTACGTCCATGTAGCGCAGGTTTATCATACGACCTAGACCTAACTTCTTAAGCCTTTTATTACCATTTTCCACTGCTTTCCAGTTGAAATCAAGTCCCACGCCTCTGATTTTATAAAGTCGAGCAAGTTCTTCAAGAAAATAGCCTATTCCACAGCCTATATCCATTACAATAGAATCTTTCTTCAATTTTATATCGAATTCCTCAAGGAAGTTAGGGATGTCTCGACATAATACGCTACAACATGCTTCGAGATGGTTTTCGATGAAATCATACTTCTGCGTCCCGATCAATGAATCTATACTATGTCGACTCCAAATATTAGATATGACGTTTTCATCTAAAGTTTTTGTCCAAACAAGTGTTTCATTAAGTAATGAACGAATAATACCGTTCATCTCACTCCTGAAATGAACTGCAAGCGGCTCTAAGCAAAAAGTTCCATTATCTCGCCGAATTATCTGAGATGATTCCATTAATTCTAGCCATTTTTCTAATTTTTGTGAAAATTTACTTTTGTCAAACTGAGGGTCTTTGTCATCTATTGCTACGAAGCCTTTTCCATTGCCATTTCCTGTTGTTGCATATTCGATGATCTCCTCTTTTGTTGCAACGTATGAGTCTCCATTATCTTGAAACGCATCGAAAAATCCACATTTTATTCCATTGGCAATTTCAGTTGTTATGATAAATGGTTCTATAAACTCTTTCAGGAAATTGATAGCAAGGCCATTGCCTAAACCTTCTGTGACTCTTATATGATTGTTTTTGATTTCATACTCTCTTTTAGTTTGTGTTTTATGTCTGCTAGTTTTTTGTGCCATTCCTTATCACCACACTACATTTTAAATAAAAAAAGATGGACACACCAGCTTATGTTTTAACTGCAAAGAACACAGCTTGTCTTTTTCTAAAAATCATTGGGATGATCTTTGTTACTTTGAATCCAGCTTTTTGTGCAATATTATGTAAATACTCTTCTGTCCTCCAACCTGTGAATCCACTAAAGAGGAACTGGAACATGGTCTGCGTTGATAACATTAGAGTGTCGTCTGCACCGTCACATAACGGTACAATACTGATATATTTACCACCAGGTTTTAAAACACGATATATCTCATCTGTTACATTCTGATCTCCGTATCTCGGGAAGAAGTGATGGAAGTTTATGGCGGTTATTAAATCAACTGATGCATCACTTAAAGGAATTCTGTCTGTTGCTAAATCTACGCATCTGTATTCTAGTCGGCTACCAAGACCAGATGCTTCTGCTTTCTCTTGTCCCATTTCACAGGAGCCTAGATTATAGTCTAAACCAATACCTTTTGCTCTAGTATGTTTATTAGCTATTTCAATAAGCCAATCGCCGACCCCGCAGCCTAAATCAAGCACTAACGGATCTCCTTCGTCGAGGTTTACCCCAAATTTTGGCAACGACGTTAGCAATCCTGCTCTGACTTTTTGAGGGACACGTTCGGTGTATACGGCGCCCTCATCTGGTGAACCGATATCATCGTAAGCCTTAGTTCCAAAAACATGCCGAGGATAGTCACTAAAAGAGGGTTTTGCGTAATACTCTGTGAGGTTCAACATAGCTACTGCAATACCAACTTTTGCGTCAGATCTCAAATAACTACCTAGCTTAGTTAGTTCCCACTGACCACCATTGACTTGTTGCACCATCTTAAGTTGTGGTGCGGAAAATAAATCAAACAGCCCCCTGATTTTTTGCTTACATACTTCGATTTCCTGCTCCATGTTGAGAGGATCGAGTTCAATTTTGTCATTCTCAACGAGATATTCTGCAATTTCATCAATTGTCATTGGTTTGTCAAGTATATCGAAAATACCGACCTTATGGGCAATTATAACGGCGTTTGTGGTATAAGCTAACGGGAAAAGATGCTCGGAATACAATGTTGCCTCTTTGGCGTACATTACGTGATCTGCAGTAGGCATCTGTTTCAATTGTTCCTCAGTTGGCTTTGGTATTTCATAGATTCCCTCAAGAGCAGACTTTGTTTCTTTTAAAAAAACTTTGTCTTTTCTTTCAAATTCTTGAATAGTCATTTTGTGTTTACCCCATTTTCACCCACGATATGTTTCCAAAACGATTTGTTTCGGAGATGTGTCTTAGGTGAGTTCATATTTTTCAATGAACTCATAATATTATAGACAAGTTTATATTTATAACTTTAACTATTTTTATGATAATTTAAAATAATATTATGATGTAAAAATTAACTAAAATTGTAAATTACCAGAAATTTCTCCGGAGAATAAGGCGACATAAATCCCGCCTCAAAGAATGACATTTCTTTGAACACATCTTCTAGATACTTAACTGAATAAAAAATTCAACTGTGCGATGATTACTTAAATTAGAGTATTAGAAGTTGTAAGCATTACTTCACTTATCGAACTAAGTCCTTTTTCTGTTATAACGTATGGGAAGCTCTCATCAGTCATATTACTGCTTCCTTTTCGTAAAATCGCAAATCGTTTATTATTAATCAACCCTTTCCTCAATTCTAATACTTTTCTAGAGTATGCATAAAGACAATCTTCTCCAATAGGGCTGGTTTTGCCTTTAAAACTTCTAACTTGACTGAGAATAAGAGTAAATAAACCATGTTTTCTTATTAAGCAATGAATTCTGGCTAAATGCTGTTCCAACAGCCTTCTTAGTGCAATATTTTTTTCTATAGAATTTGCTTCTAAGCGATACAAATTAGAAATTGTGTCTATAATTAGAAGTTTAAACGGTCTTTCATTTAATAGATCTTTCAAATTTTTCAGATATTGTATCTGTTGATTGAAAGTTTCTGGTTGGAATATTGTAATAAAATCTGAAATATCTGTTTTATCATTAATCTGAGCTATCCTTCGAGTATTAAACTTAAATTCCGTTTCTATAAAAATCGTACAAAGTTCCATCTTCGCTACATTGATAAGACTCTGATATGCTAGTGTTGATTTTCCAGTTGCCGCTTCTCCGAAAACTGTTGTAATTTCGCCAGCATGTAACCCTCCCACTAAGAGTCTATCGATAGGTGGTGATCCCGTTGGAAGAATAGGTTTTTGGTCCATTCCACTTTTCAATCCTCAATACTATTGAAATAGAATTTGCTTAAAAAGAAGTTAAGATATATACCCATCTACAGCTTGCGTTGTAGTTAATTTAATTCATCATATTGTTGAATTTATGAAAATCCATATTTTTAAAAGAAATGAGAGAGAAAAGAGTCAACGAAATTTCTAGCTGTCCTATCTCTTTCATTAATACGTTTTATTGCTTCACGAACCAGTTGGTTCTTTGATACCGTGTATGACCCAGATTCAGTTCGTTGTAATATATCTAAGTCTACAAGACGATCTAATCGCAATTCTACATCATTATGACATGGGAAAAATCGAGCCAGAGAATCCTTTGTGTGTATTTTATCCTTATGCCATAAAAGATGATTAATAAGGCGTTGACATTGTCTTACTTCTCGCTCGATCGCCCAAAAAGTACCCACGAATACTCCTCCCATTATATATAATATACATAGTGGATATGATAGTTTTTAGATGAGCTCTTATAGTTGTGCAGAGCTATATTTAAGGACAGTACTATTTATTCCCTATGTAATAATAATTCTTCTTTTACAAAAATATAAGTTTTACTGAAATGCTTTAATTCAAGAAAAACATTGATCATCAACCAAACATACATTTCGTTTAATAACACAACTTATTCGTTTAATAAAAAGAAGAATATATCGATAAGTTCTACCAATACTAAACACAAGATAAACAGTAATAATCTCTTTAAACCATCTATTAGCATTAGAATAGCATTCTTATGAACGATAGGCGATTAACATAAGAAGTATTTAAATAAAGTTTAATTAAGTAAAACCTATTTAAAGTTTATAAAGAAACGCGCCTTCGCGCTCGTATAAATCGAAAAGTGATTTAAAAGGTAACAGGTAAGTTTATAAGATGTTTCATCAGAGGTGTTATTTCATACACTTAAGATTTAAGGCAGGGGCATGAGATAAATTACGCAAAAAACGATTTTTAATCTTAGATGGCTTACTAAGCGATATTACAAAAGGAAAGGGCTTGTGGCTCTCGATATTTCACAATGGGAACACTACAACAAGACTCCAATAAAAAAGATGATATGTAAGAATGCCTTATTTTTGAAAGATTCTAACGATAAACCTTATGGGATAGTGACTATCAAAGATTGGAAAAGAATATTAGGGGTTAATCTAGGTTATCAAGTAGCTCGTCTCCAAGAGCTTGTAAAGAAAGAAGGAATTGATATACGCAACCTAAAATTCATTTTAGTGGGCAAGATGGGCTTTTCAGACTCTATAGAACGTTTTGCTGATAAACAAAAGATTGAATTGAAATCTGAGGCAAGTATGTGCTATGAATACCCTGCATTGCGAGAATTTGTACGCAAATCAAAAGGATCAATGGAAAAAGAAATACAAGAAGAAGAACCAGAGGATAATGACACGCTATCTGAAGATAATATAGAAGATCTCTATTTTTCATATCGGAAAGACACCGAAAAGGAATCCTTCCTTGATTAGAATAGAACTTCTTTTCTCTTGAGCCATTAATAAGACACGATTTTTCATATTTTATTTTAAAAATTATGATGGGATTTTATAATTAATTCTAGGTATAATTCCTGAGTGAATATGCCAGGTCGCAAGTTGCATTTGTCTTTTGGATTTATATTTGGCTGTTTTAATGTTATACTCTCACTATATCTAATTAAAATCCATGAAGCGGTATTTAACAATTCAAAATTACTTATTTTGTCATTTATTGGTCTTGGGACATTGTTTTTTATGCAAATAGCTATTGCAACGGTTGCAAGTATTTTTCCAGATTTCCTAGAACCAGCTACCTCGAAATATCACCGAGGGTTCTTTCATAGCCAATTTATCTTAATTATTTCTAGCCTGCTGATCCTCTTAAGTTTTCTTGGTGCAATAATAACTTCAGATTTAGCCACAAAAATAATTTCCGTTCTTCTTTCAGCGATGATTCTTGGATATGCCAGCCACTTGCTATTGGATTATCCGCTACCACGTTTTACAAGGAAAAAGCAATTTCATTTTCTGCAGAGATGGTGACCATTACTGGTCAGTCATGATTTCTTAAAAGTTAGTTAAATACTACAGCGCTAATTTCCATTTTAATATCCTTTTGAATAGCTCTGATTACTTTTCTAGCACTTGTTTTTGAAATATAGCAGTTCTTGGTTATTCTGTCCCAGTTCAATTTAGAGAGATTGGGTTTTGTGAGAGTATCTTTAACATCTTCTTCTCTATCATTTAACTTGGCCTCAGAACTAATTTGAGTCCCATTTTCGTTGAGTTCTTTTACGTTTATAGTAAAGATAATTCTTGGTTTCTTCTGATCTTTCATACCTTTCCTTTTTTCTTCAGATAAAAGACCTAGCTCTTTCAGTTTCTGAATATGGTAGTAAACTGAGTGATAAGATTTCTGTAATTGTTTGGCAATCGATTTCACACTAAGACGATCCTGATCATATAGGAGTTGAAGTATTTGACAACGTAAATCATGTCCTTTTTCATAGCCAGTAAAAGATCTAATGTTTTCTTTGATTTCATCCATCGGGAGAATTCGCTCGTTTCTTTTTTTGTTCTGAGTTTGAGAATTAGGACAGTTATTTAAGGAAATAAATTCCTCTGTTGTTGACTCTTTCGTCCATGCATACAATAACAGTGCAATTGATTGTACATCTGGCTTTATGATATACTTTTTGTACCCCAAACGCTTGAAAAGCCCTTGTGCCGTCAGAATGACATCGAATGGAATGTTTAGAACTGCGCCGAAATGTTCGATATAAAAATTAACGAGATTAGTGAACTGTTTGTTCTCCAACATTCGGGGAGACGACTTCACAAGCTGTGTAAAAACAACTCGGTTAGCTGCTTGTAGAACCTTACTCCGTGAAACTAGGGGATGTGCAACAGACATTATTTCTTGAAGAGTTCGTGGTGAATGGATGAAACTGATTCCCCACACTAGAGCAGTTGCAGCTGCCATTATATTCTCAAAATGTGTATACTGAGGTATTTCTTGGAGTATTTTTTTGCTATAAAGTTCTGCATCTCTAAGAATTACTGATGAAAGTTCTAGTTGTGCACATATGCGCGCAATTTCGCTGTTAAAGAGTCTTTCTCTTGCATCGCGTTGATATGATCTTTTTATTTTCTTGTGCAAAATTCTGTACTTCATATAACCCTGAATTGATACAGGTTTCTTGTTAAACGATAGTTTCTTATCTTTGTCCTTTTGTCTCCATTTGTAGTTAGCTCTCGTTTCACTGAAATCAAATGGTCTATCTTCAGCAACTATGCCACAATCTTCACAAACAAGTTCCATGTTTCTAAAATTCACTAAGGGTGAGCCACATTCTGTACAGCATTCTTTATAGTATGTTTCTGGAACTGTGGTTGTTAAAATTTCCATTTTTTGTGTCCTCCTACAACTTTTTGCAAGACTTAGATAATAAAAGAACGACTTTTATTATGTGATATGTTACGAGATTTTTGCTAAAGTCATCCTTTTCTTCAAGGTATCTAAATCTATGCTCTATGTTTATTTCCTTTGTAATAACTTTGTTTTTTCTTTGAATTCTGCTATTCAGTTTACTTTCGCCAATCACCTAAGGATGATTGTATTTTCTGGGTGTATTGCATTCTGTTTAAGCTGACTATCTGTCTTTTTATAGTTATTTTGTTTTATAAAGTTTTTTGTTTTAAAATTTTTTAAAAAATATAATCTGCTTTGATCAAAATACTTCGACAAAACCATTCAAACCGAATATGCTATTCCTAGGAGTAAAAGAAGCGAAATGATTTTTTTTATATCAAAAAATCAGCTTGAATAGTTGTTTAATAACCTTTGATATCATGAACATCGAGCAAACGATAGATTATGTTTTTAGAAAAACTTAAATATATTATCAACTGATATAATAGGCAGAAGCTATATTTAGTTTTTTCATTAACCGAGTTACTTTACTCTATCCTGATGTGTAAGATGACATGACGAAAAGAAGGATGTAAAAAATGCCTAAAAAAGGTAAAAAGTCGCAACCAACAGGAATTAGCATATCAAACTTTTCTGATGATGATGTTCGCATTTTAACTAGCCTGTTCAGTGTCCTAGCTAACGAGAAAAGACTTGACATATTGAAAACGACCATAGCTGAGGATATCACTCGTTTGAAGGA
>JBHLOP010000077.1:0-8251 GCA_048940375.1 Promethearchaeota archaeon
TATATCAGCCATTTGATAAAATTCTAGAACTTTGTTATATGGTAGAAATCCAAAATATTGTAAATGATCGCCATAATCACCTTTAATTTTTTCAAGATTACTGGCTAATGGACCCTTTCCGAGAATAATGAGTTTTAATGAAGTATTTTTGATTAATAATTGCTTAAGAGCTTTAATAAGTATATGAACACCCTTATCATAAGTCAATTGACCTACATATAAGACAAGTATTTCTTTTTCATCGAATTTGTAATGCCGGCGCATTTCGAGTAATTTTTTTTCTGTAAATCTCTTTGAAGGTATAGACATTATATTCGGAACTACAGAGATTTTTTGTGGAGACAAACGCGAGAAATGTTTCATAACTAAAGGTGGTATTGCTAAAAGCATCTTACGTACTGCTTCACTAATGGCAATTACATGATCTGCTCGATTCATTAGTAGTTGCTTCAGGCTCATATTTGCAGAAATATAAGGAATACTTGCAGGTATGAAGAAAGAGGAAAGCGGACCTTCTTGACGAATGCAGTTAATCAAATTTTTAGAATTACAGCTGTTGCAAACGCTGCCATTGGGACGTATGAATGATCTCCTAAAACAAATTGGCCAATAATCACGAATATGGGCTATTACAGGAATATTAGTTTTCTTTGCGGCAATAATAGATGGGGGAACTGTAAGCATATTTTGGGCGTGAATAAGTTCTATTTCGTAAGTTTTTACAATTTTTTTCAGCATTTGTGCCATATAAATATAAAGCAACTCATTTTGTACGACATTTCTTAAAAAAGCCACCTTTGGTGCACGAAGATATCGAAAACGTATGATTTTGAACCATTTGTGCTCTTCATATACTGTTTTTTGACCAAAATGAGGCATGACAACTAGAATCTTATGTCCTCTTTTAGCAAGACCTTTCGCCAAAAAATAAGTGCTACGTTCACTGCCGCCTCCTTCAGGCGGGAATAAATCTGTTGCTATACAAATATTCATATTTGTACAACCTACACAAATGTGGTTTTTATTTAAGATAATTTACAACTAAATAACTTTTTTAAAGAGCTACTATGTTAATATTAAGCAAAATAAAACTAAAGATCAACAGGTTAATGAACGAGCGCGTAATAAGATGATTTATCTTTTAAGGAGTTGTTCTCACAGTTCAACTGAATGATAGATTATATGAGATTTAAAAATAATTTAACAGGGAGGATGAAAATGGTTGTAAAAGGTCTTTTTGAAGAAGCAAGCATATGGAAGACAATTATAGAAGCTCTATCAGCTCTTGTAAAGGAGATTTATTTTTCTGCAGATGAATCTGGCCTTCATGCACGTGCGATTGACGAAGCACATATTGCAATGGTAGACCTCCAAGTACCGTCCAGCGTATTTCAAGATTATAAATGCACTGGCGAAACTAAATTTGGAATAAGCCTTACTGAAATGATGCAAATCATGCGAAGAGCAGGAGGATCAGATTCCTTAGAACTTACGGTGGATGAGACAAAGAATAAATTAAAACTGAAGTTAAAATCTGACAAGGTCACACGTAATTTCAGCCTTTCGTTGCTTGGAGACACAAGTGGAGAGGAAATACCTGTTCCTAAAATTGAATTTAATACAATTATCAATATAGCTGCAGGCGTTTTTAAGGATGCTATTAAAGATGCGGAAGTTGTAGGGGACTATATTCTTCTGGAGACTACCTCAGATATGCTTAAAGTAGCTGCTGAAGGAGACACGGGCAAAGTTGAGGTAATCATTGAAAAGGAAACAGATACACTTTATAAGTATGAAGTAAGAGAAGAATCGAAGGCAATTTATGCTCTTAAGTATCTAAGTGATATGACAAAGGCTGTTAGTGCAACAGAAAATCTAGAAATTGAATATTCAAGTGATATGCCATTAAAAATCGGATTTGAGACTATCGGAGGAGGGAAGTTAGAATACTTTTTAGCTCCCCGAATTGAAGGTAGTGAATAAGAATCCTTCATTTACAGGATTCTTAAAATTTCAGTCAACAATGTAGATAAAAACTTTTTTACGGCATTAAATCGCTATATATTGATCTTTAGTTCGTCTTAATAAACTAAAGTAACTAACAACTATTTGTCCAGACATAAAAAAGGAAATTGAGCACCTATTGAGGGAGTAAATGTACATTTATGAAGAAATATACCAGAAATGGATCAAGGAATGGAACTCAATAAAGATCCTCTCATTGACTGATGATTTTTGTGCAAAAATCGGAGAATTTATCAAACAAAGCAAGTTAAAAAAGCAATACGAAGAATTAACACCGCTGGAAAAGAATTTATTTGAAACCAAACATGAACGATTAGATTTTCTCATTAAGGATTATATCGCCCTTCGAATGAGAAAGATACTGAGAAGTATTGTTGATAAAACAGATATAGACTTCACAAATCTAACTAGAATTGAAGATATTTTATGTTCAAATCTAGGAGATGCAATAAATACTTATTTTGGAATAGTATTTCAAGAAAATCAGACTGCAAAAAATGAAGAAATTCTCTCAGGAAGAAAGATTGTTAGAATACTAGAACAACTAGATTCTTTTGTAGGTACAGATTTAAAGATATACGGCCCTTTTATGCCAGAAGATATTTGCGTTTTGCCAAATGAAAATGCAAAGGCATTAATTGATAGGAATGTTGCTTTAGCTGTTGAAATCAAAAAGGATTAAACCAACGCAGTCTATATGCATAAAATCTTTACCTGTAACCAATAAAAACGAAAGAAATACCATTTTTGGGCTGCATTTGTAACATTTTGTTTTTTTCGGAAGATAATGAAAGATAACGCGATTTTAGTGAATTACTTATGAAATTAGATGCACATAACGACAATTCATCTCTCAAAAAGTTTGGATCTGCTTATCAGCTGTTGTAACGAAACTTTTTAAAAGATTATAGTGAACATCAAATCACAAGTTTGAATAGTCAGGAGAAAATTAAGTTGAAAATCGAAAAAATGATCCCGCAACCACGCTCCAGATTTCTATTAGTTCGTTGTCCAGAATGCGGAAATGAACAGAAAATATTTGGTTCAGCGACTACAACTGTGAGATGCATTATTTGCAACAGAGTTCTCGCAGAACCTACTAGGGGCAAAGCACAAATTGTAAGTAAAATCATCCAAGTCCTAGAATAAGTTTTTGCTAGAGTTAAACTTCTTTGTCTAATCTATTATAATAATAATACAAAAGATGAGAGAAATGGTCAAAAAGAAGAAAGAATTCCCAGAAGAAGGCGAATTTGTAATAGGTACTATTACAAAAATCTCCTCTCATGGTGCATATGCAACTTTAGATGAGTTTGAAGGGAAAGAAGGACTTATCCATATCTCAGAAATAGCTTCAACTTGGGTACGCAATATTCGTAACTACGTAAGGGAGAAGCAGAAGGTAGTCGCGAAAGTGCTTCGTGTCGAAGAAGCAAAAAATCACATAGATCTCTCGCTTAGGCGAGTTACTATCGTGATGCGAAGAAATAAGATTCAGGAATGGAAACGTTCCCAAAAAGCAGATAATCTCTTAGAATTAGTTGCAAAACAATTAGATAGAACTAAAGAAGAAGTCTATGATGCAGTAGGATGGCCTTTGGAGGAAAAATTTGGTGAAATCTACGCAGGATTTGAAGAAATACATGAGAAAGGTGAATCAGTTTTAGAAAAAATAGGAATTGATGACGAATGGATAAAAACAGTTGTTGAACTTGCGAAAGCACATGTTACAATAAGGAAGGTAAAGATAACAAAAATTGTTGAACTTAAATGTTACAAACCAGATGGCATTGAGATAATCAAAAATGCTTTGAATAAGGGTTTAAAATCGTCTCGGAGAAAAGATATTACGCTAGATGTTAATCTGGTTGGATCACCAAGATATAGGTTCTCAATTCAAGCAAATGATTATAAGATTGCAGAGAAAGTATTAAATAAAGCTGTAAGCGCAACAATTACCGCTATTGAGAAAGGAGGAGGAGAAGGATACTTCGAAGAGGATACGTAAATGATCTACCCAGAAGGATAATTATTCTAGAAGGTCTATTGTATTTCTCAACTATTCAATTTCTATATTGAACCAATAATCTATATTATAAAACAGGACTTTATTGACACTTGATCCTTACATTGTGCCTGAACACAAAGATTTTACCAAGAAATGGAAGGGTGAATTTGGTATGGGTAAATTGTTGAAGAAATGTGTTGCCTGTCATCAGTATAGTTTGACGAAAGAAATTTGTCCTAATTGCGGTGGACACTTAAGAATTGCTGCCCCTCCAAAGTTTAGCCCACAAGATAAGTACGGAAAATACCGTCGGATGCTTCTTAAAACAACTTTAACACTTCACCAAAAAGAGGAGTGATTAAATATGATGTCCAGAATTCGTTTCATGAAGGATTTAGATCCAACATCTTTGAAAGATCCGATACTAATTCAAGGGTTGCCAGGTGTTGGAAATGTTGGTAAACTAGGAGTAAACCACATGATCCAAGAGCTTAAAGCAATTTATTTTGCAGAACTGTATTCGTATACTTTTCCTTACCATGTGCTTGTAAATAATGATGGGATTCTAAGGCTTCTTCGTAATGAGTTTTGGTTTTCCCAACTTTCGAAAAGTGGCGGGAAGCATGATGTTATATTTATTACAGGAGATTATCAAAGTCAAACGCCAGAAGGGCAATTCACAATAGTTAATATGATATTAGACCTAGCTGAAAAATTTAAAGTGAGTCTAATCTATACGCTCGGTGGTTATGCCACTGGAAGCGTTTCTAAAAATCCTAGGGTTTTTGGGACTGCTACTAGTCTTTCTTTAATAAAGCAACTTAAGGACGAAGAAATCGAGATAAATGAGTCTGGAGGCCCTATAGTGGGGGCTTCAGGGTTACTCATCGGTCTTGGAAAGATGAGAGGAATAGAAGGTGCATGCCTACTAGGTGAGACGTCTGGATTTATGGCTGACGCGCTCTCCGCTAAAGTAGTTCTTGAAAAACTGATTAAACTTGTTGAAATAGAGCTAGATCTTGGACCTTTAGAACTTAAAGCGCAGAAACTTACTAAACTTATAGATCAAATGAAACAAAGGCAGAGACCTGGAACAAGAAGACGTCCAGCGTCGCCAGAAAGCGAAGAAGAAATAGATGATTTATCATATATTGGATAAACTACCTATTCCTAAAGAAGTGCGCTTATAGAGACCTTGCAGAGGTAAATACCTTATATCATTCGTTTTGCAAAGAAATATAGTTAATTTACCTGATAAATTCTTACAAGCCAATTTTCAGTTGTATGTGCTTCTTGGAAAGAAGTAATACCTGATACGGGGCGGGGTGCTCTGAAGAAGTTATAGTAAAGTAGTTGATATAGTAGTGAGTCGTAATATGGATCCTTAGGTGTTCCTGATTCTTCATCCCAGTAATCTACTTCGCGAATTTTTGTTTCATTGAACAAATTTTGTTCTGCGATACGAACCATCCATATCCATTTACCTTCGTCACCGCCAGTGCCTCCAACAGCACCTGTAAAATGTACAAGTACATAATCTGCGCCAAGCATCTTAAAAATTTCTGTTCCGTTTTCAGGAGTAGACATAAAGGCAGCAGCAATCCACGCAATTTGTGTACTATTCGTTGTGGCATTATCAACAATAGTTGTCCTGTTTCCAATAGCTTCTATCCAATATCCGTAGTCCCACCATGCTGCAATAACCGCGTTAGAGTCTGTCTCTTCCCTTAACCATTGCATTGATTCTTGCCAGTCGTGTAATTCCACAGGTTGCCCACCTTGAGCTTGTCCTACAAGGATCACATCAGGACTACTGAAGTAATCGAACGCTACCTGAGTCCCATGCCAAGTATAAAGCGTCATAATAAACCCTATGAAAATCAAAACAAAAACCGCATAATCTTTTGGTACAACTTCGGTCACACGGATTCTCCTACGCACAATTGCAGCGCGTTCGAGTAAAACTCTGGAGAACGGTCTTAAAACATTTGTTAAAGAATATGCTGAAAGAAGACAAGCCGCAGGGGCTAAAATAAGTAAGAGACGAACCATTGAACCCGCGAAATAAACTGTTGTGATGCTGAAGAGTATAAGAAAGATGTCATCATTTCTTAATCTACGAAATGCAAAATATATGCCGACAGGCATAAGAAAAACTAAAATATCTAAATTGAAAAACAATTGACCCCACGCTAAAGGAATATGTTCGCTAACAGATTCAATAAGCGGTGGGCGATCGACTGGATTGATTACTGCTAAGAATTTTCCGGTTATTAGTGATAACTGATCTTGTGAAACCAGATATGCGATGATACTAATTACACATCCTGTTGCTACAATCATTACAGCAGCAACAAGTTTTCCAAACGAAACATCAGGTACAAGTGGCTTTACCCAAAATAAAACCCCATAAATAAGTAAAATTACCAGAACTATGAGTGAAAAGAATCCAATAAATGATGTAAGAAAATTCACACCGGATCTAGGTACAAGAACAGCAATTAATATGCCAATTAGAATGGTCAAAGAATATGACAACAATAGTTTGTGAGAGTAGCGATTGAATAAAAGTAAGGCTATGGCTACAAGTGGTATTAAACCAAAGGCAAATGTAAATGCACCCCAACTGGCTGAAAGTCCGCCTAGACTTAAACCAGCAAGGATACCATCAACTAATGAACCATTCTTTTCAGCGCGCACGAAAAAGAAGAAAGAAGTAACCATTAATAATATTCCAAGAGCTTCATTATCAAAGAAACCCGCCATTGTTCTGCTGATGTATGCAGGACAAAAGGCCAATAAAAATGCAGCAATCAATCCTGTTTTTGTGTCAGCAATTTCTTTTCCGAAGAAGTACAATAATACAGAAGTGATTGCACCCATTAATGCAGGGAAGATGTAACAGATAATTAATATGTCTGCATTAATACCTAAGGCTTTCAGCAAGAAATATAATGTAGCTGCAGCGAAAGGTGTGCCTGGGTATGAACTTTTCCAAACAGAACGACCATAAGGATACCAACCTTTTGTATCATGCCACGAGAAATAGGCAGCATAGCCGTTGTTCGCTATAAATTCAGTGACACGATATTGAAACCACGGATCAAATGCTTTCAGAAGTGGTTCAAACCTAAAAAAGGGAAATAGACGTATTAAGAGAGCAATTGAAAAGATGATGAAAAGTAAAGTGTATTGGACAACCACACTAAGTTCAACATTTGGCCAAACCATCTGCTTTCTGATGCGGTTCCAAACGCGATTAAAAAATGACATGATCTCCATACCCAATTAGTTGCTTTCGGTGAAAATCTTTACTTCAAATTAGTTCATGCCAATATGTTACTAAATCTAGTGCTAAGCCCAAACGTCAAAGTATTGTTATTTAATTATTGCGTTGACAGTATAATTTGAGAACTCTTAAAAGATTTGTGTTCAATTAAGAACACTTATAAGAAAAAATATTTTTGCTTGCGAAATCAACAGGGAAACAGTAATCTAGAAGTATGGGAATCTAAAGAAGATTTGGAGTAATTTAATTTTAAAAATCTTTAATAACTTAAGGTGAACTCTATTGAGGATTATACACGTTACTTCACATTTTCTGCCTGATGTGATGGGTGGGGTTGAGAATTATGTGTATCATCTATCGAAAGAGTTCATCAAACAAGGTCACGAAGTAAAAATATATACATCAAAATCAGATCGAACTGCAGCATCCACAATAGAATTTGATGGAATACCCGTAATTCGAATACCGACTCTTCATTCGATTTATAATACGCCTATTCTTCCATCTTTATTCTTAAGACTTATTAAAGAAGATGCAGACGTAATACATGCTCACTTACCACATCCGATGGTTTATGATATTACTGCCTTCAATTGTTATTTTAGACGTATCCCGTTAATCGTTACAGTTCACAATTTAGAAGTAGGACGTGGAAGTTCGCAAAGTTCACTAAATTCTCTGTTTTCTAAACTATATACGAATTCTCTCCTTCAGCTCACATTAAAATTTGCTCGGAGAATAATCACTACAACTCATCAATATATTGAAACAGCGGATATTCTGAAAAAGATGCGTTCAAAAATTTCTGTAATTCCAGTTGGCGTTGATCTCCGATATCTTAAATTAAAATATGATAAAGAAAAGTTAAAAAGTGAATTGAACCTATCTGGCAAGTTTGTAATTCTTTTTGTCTCTAAACTTACTGCATC
>JBHLOP010000078.1:0-8159 GCA_048940375.1 Promethearchaeota archaeon
TGATAATATTTGAGAACTGAATTAATTACTAGACCTTCGCTATCAATTTGAAATTGATCTGATGCCGCATTTCCGATTCGAATTTTACCTCCATACTCTTCAGGTACATCAAGCTCGAATTCTTTTCCCAATTCTTGGCCATTGATAGTATAAAGCGGGTGTTTCCAGTGACCATCATCACCTTGAATACTGAAGAGAAAATCTAAGATTCTTTTAGAGGAAGTAAAACAACTACTCATTGAAAGTGCTTCAGAGGTGAAGCAAGCATCCCTTATCCAACAATAACGATAATCCCAGTTCCCATCTTTTCCCAAGGTATCTGGGATACTAGTGGTGGGTGCTGCTATAACTGCCCCTGTAGGGTGGTATATCAAATTGTGAAGAACCTGTAGGCTAATTTTATATATCTCAGAGATTTCCCTGAGACCGACATTGATCTGAACAGTATTTTCAAAAAACTCCTTCCAAAAGTGTAACTGATGATTGAAAGGATGTGATATTCCACATGGAGAGCCAAATGAAAAATGCAGTTCAGTGAAAAAGTCTCGGTTTAGATCTATTAGAATAATATTATCTTCTTCAATATTCAAGTTGTGTTTTGATCCAAGATAGAATTCAGAATTGCCTCCTGCAATTTTAACAATATTTCCAGTTTTTTCCAGCGTTATTTTTATATTATCGAAGAATTTAAGAGTCAACCCTAATTTTTCAGGAGGATTATCGTAAAAAGTGAGTCTCCTTAGATAACAATCTGCATCATGAGGCGTATAGTCAATGAGTTGAACTGTTAGGTTTGAATCCATTAATGTATTCACTAAAATGGGATAGTAATTCAAATAATATAGATGAACCCTTTCAAAGTTTTCTAGATATGTATCTTCACCTGAATTTCTCGTAAATAGTTTTATATAACCGCCCTTAGACTTATTTAAGATAGAAGCAATTAATAGATCAGAATCAAACTGAGGGAGAGAGAGCCATTCTATATTAGAATTCTCATTTATTAGCATGCCCGTAATTCCGTTTCCTAAGTAACCATAATTCGGGAACAATTGTTTCAAACTCTTTTCTTGATTTTAATATTAAAAGGCTTAGCAAACAATCCACTCTATTATTATTTATATGTCTTAAGTGCCTCAATTAGTGAACTGAACGCTTCAATTACGATGTTCAGTATATTTGGACTTATTTCTTTTCACATTCAATTTCTTCTAATTCCTTTAATAATGACCTCACTTCCCTGAAAGACTTCACGCTGAATTTGGCATGAGATGGCCCCAATCCAACCTTAATAGAATATCCCGATTCAGGAATGACTGCAAAAATATCTTCATCTGTCATGTCATCTCCTATTGCTAGAATAAAGTCCCAAGTATCTTTAGAAATCCAGTTTAATGCTGCCTTTCCCTTGTTTATACCAATGTTCTTGATCTCAATCACTTTGCTCCCTTCTAAAACTGCAACATTAAGATTGGTAAGTAAATCTAAAAGTTCAGCTTTTAACTCACCTGCCCTTATTAAAACTAATTCTGGATCTACTTGCCGATAGTGCCAGGCGAGGGAAAAATCTTTTTCTTCGATGAGGGCACCAGGAGTTCTATCTACATAGAGTTCGAGTAGTGATCTTAGTTCTTCTTTCCAATCGTTTTTTAAAGGCTCGATCAACTGCCACGTACTTTCTTTTTCCTTAAGCCACACGCCATGCTCAGCAATCATTTCAAGCTTTGGATCATAAAACCATTTCTCCAATATTTCTTTATCTCGTCCGCTTATTATGACTATCGTATTTTTTGGATTCTGATTAAGACATTTAAGCATTTCTAGGAGTTCATCATCTGGCTTAGCTTTTGTTGGTTTTTTTACAAATGGAGTTAGAGTTCCATCGTAATCTAATAAAAGTAGTCGTTTTTTGCTTTTAAGATACTTCTCAATTAACTTTTTCTTCCTGTCATATGTGAGTTTTGTCCCATAGAGTTCTTCCTGAATTCTTTTAATAGTGCTCAATCCATCCATAAAATCCTCAGCCCAGCGAACAACATTATAACGGCGTAGTCTCTCTTGCATCAGTTTATTATTTTCTATTTGAACTTCTTCTGGCATTGTAAGTGCTTCCTGTAAGGCTTTTGCAACTTCCACTTTATCATTTGGATTTATTATAAGGGCCTCTCCCATTTCACTTGCAGCTCCCGCCATTTCACTAAGAATTAACACGCCCTTGCCGTCAAGTTTAGTTGCGATGAACTCTTTTGCTATTAAGTTCATTCCGTCTCTGAGAGGAGTTATCAAGGCGATATCGGCAATATTATACAGAGCAACGAGGATACGAAATGGTAAAAATTGGTAAAGATACCACACAGGCATCCACCCAATCTTTCCATGTTGACCGTTAATTCTGCCGACCAACTCATCCAATTGCTTTTTCAGTAGTTCATATTGTTCCACTCCTGTTCGTGAAGGGACCGCTACTAGAATCAAAGTTACTTTTTCCTCATATTCTGGATTATTATCTAAAAATAGATCAAACGATTCTAATCGTTTTAATATACCTTTGGTATAATCTAATCTGTCAATTGAGAAAATTATTTTGCGTTCTCCTAATTCATCACGAATTTGTTTGATTTCTTCTTGTACTGCTGATTCGGTAACTGCGCTTGAAAAGCGCTCATAATCTATTCCCATAGGAAAAGTATCCACTTTAGCCACACGGTTATCAATTGTGATTTGACCAAAAGTAGATTCATAACCCAAAAGTCGACTAATACTTGAATTAAAATGTCGCACATAATCGAACGAGTGAAATCCTATGAGATCTGCTCCTAAAAGCCCATTCAATATTTCTTTACGCCAAGGAAGTAGTCGGAATACTTCAAAAGAGGGGAATGGTATGTGAAGAAAGAAACCTATAGTCGCATCGGGAATCTCTTCTCTGATAAGTTTTGGCAACAGCATTAGGTGATAATCATGCACCCAAATAACATCATCTGGCTCAGCAACCTTCATAATAACTTCAAAAAAAGCCTCGTTCACTTGCTTATAACTTCTCCATGAAATTTCGTCATATTTGGCGTATTGAGTAAAATAGTGAAAAAGAGGCCAAATTGTTTTATTGCAGAAGCCTTCATAATAGTTTTCAATGTCTTGCTGGGATATATAGACTGGATAAAAGCCCTCAGATTTCAATCTGACGTTGACTTCGTTTTCCTTTCCTTCAATATCTTCCAAGGTTATACCTGGCCATCCGATCCATAGGCTCTCATATGATTTATAAAATGAACTCAGACCTGTGGCCAGACCTCCTACACTGCGTTTAAAGTCCAACTTATTTTCTGTCTTTTTTATACTAATAGGCAATCTATTTGAAACAATTAGTAATCTATTCATTTGTCTCCCTCAAAATTTATAATCTCATTGCTTATTATCAATATATGATCTCTATGCTGTTTCATGCACATTTCGCAAGACGGCAGGACCTGCGTTATTAGATGAAGCCAAATAAGGTATGTTCCTTTAATTTTCATGTCCTATGCATATTCTCCTTAACTTTAATTATTGAATATAATATATTTTTCTCACAAAAATGAAATTGGTATGGTTAACGAGAGTCTATGAGATTTTGACATATATTATAGACCTATTATTTTAACTTTGTGTGCGTATTGTGGAATTGGCGATATTAAAACTCTAAAACCACTACTACTAAACATAGGAATCCACGTGCCCACACGTGAATATTATTAATTTAAGTAATTAATAATCTTCCCCTCTCAAATTCACACAGATGAGGCTGACTTTTTCTTTTTAGCATAAAAAGAGAGTTTGAAGAAGAAACTTCATTCTAAATAATTCTCAAATACATTGAGCCAATCAATCATTAACCTTGTAATTAAGAAATTATTCCTCACATGTTCTTTTCCATTCTTACCCATTTCGTCGCTCAGTTTTGCATCTTTCAGAAGTTTTATTATGCTTTCAGAAAATCCCGTAATATCCTTTGGTTCATGTAAGAATCCGTTCACACCATCAATTACTTGCAATGGAATTCCTCCCACATTAGAAGCAACAACTGGCGTACCTTTCCAAAGTGCTTCAGAAACTACTAATCCGAACCCTTCCCTCAGAGATTTTTGGATAACAACAGAAGAGGCAGTCTGTAAACAATTAACTATCAGGTCTGTTCCATTTAAAAGTAGCTTAATATCTCTCTTATATTTGCTTTTATTGACTTTTTTTCTAACTTTTTCATATATTTGCTGTCCCTCAGGGTCATCTGTGGCAAATGCTCCAAGTAAAATTAATTGACAATCCATTTTTTTCCTGACCAATTCAAAAACTCTTATAACTCCAATTGGGTCTTTCCATTTGTCAAATCTTGATATTTGCGAAATGATTGGTCTTTCTATATTAATTCCATTTCTAGTCAATGTGCGGTCAATCATTTTATCAGAAAGTTTTTTGTTCTTTTGGCTTAGAGGATCTATTGCAGGATAAATAACATTTTGTGGAATGTTTAATTCTTTTTTATATTTTTCCATTGAGATGATCAAATGATCATATTGTTCGATGAAGTTTTTTAAATAAGCCCAGTGTTTTAGGTTAGGATGAGTTATGTCAATATGAGCTCTAAAAATCCAGGGCTGTTTTTTTTCATAGAAGTCAATCAATGCCAAAGGTTGTGGGTCATGCACTATAACAATGTCGTGAAAATTTATGTGTGTGAATTTTGAAAAGCGTTTATTTGTTTCATAATATATTTTCTTCCTTCTTTCTGACAAATTTATTTTATCGCCTTGGAGTCCATTGTGAAAACTTTTTGTAACTTTGAAAAAGTCAGGATTCCCATGTAGAATTCTCCAGCCAAAATCTATACCAATGTCATGAAACATTGGAATCATACTATTAAGCATCTCTGCAACGCCGCCCCCTTGATAAGTCGAGTTAATACAAAGGATATGATATTTAGAAAATCTTTCCGCCTTCATCTGAAGTTGTTCAAGATTTTCTTCTCCAACAACTCTTCTATAGTTTCTCAGAGATGCCATTTCGGTTTACCTCTCAGTGAATTCATCGGTAAAATATACAGGAAAAATCGCATATCTCATTTATAAATTTTTATAATTGCTTAGAAATAGTTAGAGTGATATAATGAAGGATTTTTTAATTTCATAATTAATCTTCGAAAATTCTGTTTTCCAAAAACTTTAAGAAGTTGTTATTAGTGTATTGGTTGTTCTCTAGGGAAACTGTTATGTCTGTGTATTATGATAATATCGAGGACAAAATATGAAAATAGCCTTTTTTTGCTGGGAATTTCCGCCAAAACTTGTGGGTGGCTTAGGAACCTATGCTCTAGAAATAACACAACAGATTATTAAAAGAGGGCATGAGGTCACAGTATTTACTCTTAATGACCCTCAAGGAGAATTACGCTCACGCGATATTTGGCGAGGAGTTGAAGTGTATCGACCTACACCTATCGATTTTAGCGGTCTATTCCCAACTTTTGTTGATTCTGAACTCAGAGAATGGGGATTAGGACTTCGTTTCTTTTCAGATGTTATCACCTATAATGTATTTTCAGCCGCAAAACTTTGCAACCATCTTGTAAAAAAAGAGCGTAGAGAATTCGATATATTATCTGCTCACGATTGGCTATCGGTTCTTGGTGGAATTTCATCAAAACGTCATCTAGAACTGCCTCTGGTATTCCATGTTCATTCTACTGAACGAGGGAGGGCGCTCGGAGGAGGCTCCTGCACGGTAGAAAACTTTGAAGCGAAGGGCGCTGAAGTGTCTGATGGAATAATTACAGTATCAAAGGTTATGCGAGAAGAACTTATCTCAGTAGGCTTCCCAGTCCATAAGATAAATGTCATTTGGAATGGAGTTGACGCAGAAAAAAAATATAATCCAAAAAACATCCATGAAGAGAATATTTCTGCAATTAGAAAACGATATGGAATTCAAGATGATGAATTCATGGTGTTTTATTGTGGGAGATTAATTGCAGTCAAAGGAATTGATTGTTTGGTTAGGGCTATGCCACAAGTATTGCAAGAGGTTCCTAAAGCAAAGCTGGTCATTGTTGGCATGGGAAATTTACATCCATATTTAGAAGATATCGTAAGCCAATTAGGCATTCAGGACAAAGTAATTTTTCGTAATGAATTCATCTCGGAAGATGAACGAATTGAACACTATGCTGCTTCAGATGTGTGTGTCTTCCCTTCGCATTACGAGCCATTTGGCATTGTTTCGCTTGAAGCCATGAGCATGAAAAAACCGGTGGTAGTAGGCGCAGTAGGAACCTCGGGATTCAAAGAACAGGTAATAGCCGAAGGAACAGACCAATGTGGTTATCTTATTGATCCAAATGATCCAAATGATATCGCTCACGCAGTAACAACTATACTCCAAGATCACAACCTTGCAAAAAAATTGGGAGAAAACGCAAGAAAAAGGGTTTTAGCAGAATTTACGTGGGATCACGTAGCTGAGAATACTATATCTGTGTATGAAAGATTTCTATGAACCGCCAACTAAAAAATTAAGTGACTTCTGCCCTCCTACTCTGTTCTGCTTAGCCAACACGTTTGGACACATTCAGCTTAGTCATCGACAGTTTGGACTGGTCCACCACAGCCCCCGTCCCTCAAGGGGCACTAGAGGTACGACAGTACCCTCATCGAGACTGTTTCTTGTGTACGCTCCCAACTCCAAGCCAGACTCCTCGGAGTACTGCACGAAAACATAGTACGTTACTTAATTTAAGTGTAGGGAGGTCTATGTGAAAGTAAAACACTATTTTGCAAATTATCATGCGATTTGGCAATCAAAAATGAAACGCGATTACAAGAGCTTTTCTTTTATATTCTTGAAGTGGCACGAAAACAGACATGAAAAGATATATAAGACACATAAATATGGATTTGAAAGCTAGATTAGAAAGGATGTGAATTATTGAATTCTGAAAATAATACTGCAAGTAATTGGCAGTTGCCAATTAATATCGCAAATTGGCTCTATTCTACGGCAACAATCATACCCTTCGTTATAATCCCTCTTTATGCAACCGCTGTATTAGGCGCTTCCCTTTTCCAAGCATCCATCCTTGCAGGAGCTTTCTTTGGATTTAATGCAGTGACGGCCATAATAATGGGGTCGCTATCTGATATTATGGGGAAGCGAAAACCATTTATAATTTTTAGTCTGTTCGGATCTGCAGTCATCTTTATCATAATCTCTTTTATTGCACTTCCAGTAACTTTAATTTTATTAATGAGTCTTTTTGGCTTTATTGCAGCAAGTTTCAACCCATGCGTAATGGGTATGGTCTCTGAATACTCACAACCACGAGAAAAGGGCAAAAACTTAGGATATTTAAATTCTGGAACCTCATTGGGGTGGGCAGCGGGCTCTTTTTCGAGCGGGACAATTACTGAACTTTTCAGTTTTGCGATGACCTTCTATTTTGGGTGTATGATTATGGTTCTTGCAGCTATAGTAACGATTATCTTCTTGAAAGAAACAAAAACCGGCATTGTTAAAGAAAGGAACTTCAAAAAGATTATAATTGCTTTGAAAAATCGATTCATACCGAAAAGTGGCGAAAGCACATATTTAAAAGAAAAGGGCTTAAGTTGGTTTTATATCTCTTTATTCTTTAGGTATAGTGCTTATTGGGGGTCATTTGCTCTATTATCCATCTTCTTTGCGACAATAGTGTCGACAACATGGGTTGGCATCCTTATAGCCATCAATTTAGGGGTTTCTGGTTTAATTATGACCCCTGTGGGTAAATTGTCTGATATAAAAGGTAGAAAACTAATCATTTTGTTTGGATTATTTGGAACTTCTCTTGTTTTATTACTGTATGCGACATCATATAATCTCATTTTACTAATTGTGGCTCAAATCCTTAATGCATTTGTATTTGCAAGCATTTATACCGGAGGAAGTGCTTTTGTATCAGATGTTGCGCCTTCTGACAAACATAACGAAGCTATGGGCTTTTTAAATTCCGCCATAACCTTTGGAGCGGTGAGTGGGACGATTTTGGCTGGCATCATGGCTGAACTCCTCGGCTTAAGAACCATGTTTCTCATTCTTGCTATATTGCCTATTATTGGTGCTGTCATTGTTTTATCGAAAGTAAGCGAAAC
>JBHLOP010000079.1:0-5867 GCA_048940375.1 Promethearchaeota archaeon
ATCAGATTTCTTCTTGTTATATCCACTTTATTTAATTACAAATAAGAAGGCCTCACCATATGAAATCTATTGATGAGATCCCAGTTGATCAAGAAGGGAATTTTTGCGATTCAAAGCTAGCTTTGTGTGACCCAAAAGAGTTATACGAGAAATTGACTGATGATAGAAGCGGCATTGTTGGAAGAAAACGTGAACTCAAGTTAATTTTAAGTTCACTCTGTGCAGGAAAGTCCGTACTACTTGAAGGACCACCAGGTACATCAAAATCAACTATACTTCACGAATTGTGTTGTACACTCGGATTATGTCTATTTTACTGCGAAGGTAATGCTGATTTAACCGCATCAAAGTTAGTGGGATACTTTGATCCAGCAGCTGTACTACAAACTGGATATATTCCCGAAAATTTCAATGAAGGGGTTCTCACTAGAGCAATGGAAAGCGGTGGTATACTGTACATCGAAGACATAAACAGAGTACCGCCAGATGCACTTAATGCGTTAGTGACAGTGCTCTCTGAAAGAGAAGTTCATATTCCCCGATATGGGATGATTAAAGCTCATGATGATTTCCGTGTTGTAGCCTCATTAAGCATTTTCGACAGTTTAGGTCCTGTTAAGTTGAGTCGTGCAATTCTTGATCGTTTCGTCAAGATCAAATTAGACTATCAATCTGAAGACGAGGAAAAAGAAATAGTAAACCGTGTCACTCAGATCGATGCACCTTGGTTGGTGGATCTTGGTGTGAAAATTGGTCGTGCGACACGAGAACACCCTGACCTCAAGGTAGGTGCGAGTATCAGAGGTGCTATTGATTTTGTGCGTCTTGCTTCCGATGAGATACGCTTTGATTCCTCTCTGCAACTGAAAGACCATCTTCTCCAAATTGCGTATCTCGCTTTTTCAGCTAAAATCAAGAGAAAACCAACATGTGAACTGACAGAAGAAGAAATCATAGAGGAATTATTCAGAACTGCCATGATGGGAGGTAACCTTGATGATCTTTTACGTAAAAAGGCAGAAGGCGAAGCTGGAGATGCTAAACTGTCTTTTATCAGAGGTCCTGAACCTGATTGGGATCTAGTTGATGCAATTCGTGAGAAACGACTATTTAAACTTAAACAAGTTGCTGAAGAGGGTGATTTAGGCGCAACAAAATTAGGGCAAGCGTTGTCTAAAATTCCTGATGAAAATATGTTTCAAGATGTATTTCAAGGGCCATTAGCGCCAGAACTTTATGTCCTCATAAGACAGGCTTTAGAAAAGCGTCGTAAAGTCTTAGCGAGAGAATTAGCAACTCAAGTTATCATGGATCGGGCACAAAACTTGACTTTTTTTGGATTACGTGATGGCGATCGAAAGCGGTTTAGGTTTGATGGAGATGGAGTTATCGATATTGATCGGACCGTAGAAAATATTGTGGAGAAGGGACCTCGCAATGTTGAGCTGGACGATATAATTGTTACTAAACGCGAGAGAGTAAAACGAGCATGTTTATTGATGGTTGATGCGTCGGAGAGCATGATTAAAGAGAAGCTAGGGCTTGCAGCACTTGCAGCAGCAGTTATTTCGCTAAAATATTCCTCAAGGAATGATTTCTATGGTGTTATTGCATTTCATTCACAACCATTCCTTCTTAAACAAATAGATCATGATGTTCCAGTCGATAAGGTTATAGAGTATATTCTAACTCTAGAAGCGAGTTCAATGACCAATTACTATTCAGCGTTCAAAGAGGCAAGCGCTGAATTTTCGAAGATAACTTCATTCAAAAAAGAGATTTTTCTGATGACTGACGGTGTTTGGACCTACGGAGAAGATCCAATACCCTTTATTCAAACTAATAGCAATATAAGCCGAGTTAATGTTCTATATTTAGACCCAGGAAACCTCCAATTCGCAAAAGAATTAGCATTTAAAGGCCAAGTAGTTAAAATTGATGGATGGCCCTCCATTGTAAGAGGAATCAACAGAATAATGAACACGCCTTATTAAAATTCTCAATTTCTTTTGGAAAAACCAGAGAATAGTGGATATGGGTATGCAATTTGAAGAATGGCCGCCTAGGGATGGCGATGTTATTCTAACCAAAAAGGGCTTTATTTTTTACACTTTTGGGTATGATCATCCAAATGATCACGTTGTTGCATTTCTGAAATATATTCCACTTAAGTACAAAGGCTTATTTGACAAAAAAATTAATTTCCTAGAATGGCAATGGATGTTTCACAATGAAACACTCATTCGACCCACTGAATTGTACTATGGAGACACTTTATTATCCATATTACGAGAAAACTTTCCAGAATATATTTATTTTTCAAAGGTTTTCAATAAAGAAATCATTGTAGTTCCAAAACCAGAAATAAAAACTATCTTCGTCCCAAAAAAGGGGTTTTCGCAACTTATAAACAAAGAAAACCCGGATCTGCTGGAAAAAGAAGCGATTTCTCTCATTAAATTACTATCTAAGACAAGTGAAGTGCCCCTTAACAATTTTGGAATTCATGGATCAATACTGCTTGGAACTCACAATGAAAAAAGTGATATAGATATAGCCGTTTATGGATATTCTAATTTTAAAAAAGTTAAAGACTCAGTAAGGGCTTTAGTATCTTTAAATCCGTCAATTGAATATCTTTTTGAAAATAAATATGACATGTTGCGTAGAAATCGGGGTCTCTGCAATTCCAGACGTTTTGTAATCAATGCTACCCGGCAAAAAGAAGAAATTCAAGAAGTATATGGCAATGAAGTTTATACGGCCCTGACTGACATTTCCTTTCAGGCAAAGATAACTGATAACTCAGAAGCAGTCTTTCGTCCAGCACGTTATAAAATTACAGATTTCATTAATTTAAGTTCTAGCCTTCCGCATGTTCTACCCAATGAAATTATATCCATGATTGGCCAATACCGCGATATAGCGGATATAGGTGACCGGGTTCAAGGAAAAGGCATTCTTGAAGAAATTCGGAATATAGAAACAAATGAGAAAGCCTATAGAATAGTTATTGGTTCAGGAAGGCCCCATGAATATATTGAGCCTTATTATTAATCATAAAGAAAACCTATTGATTCAAAATGAATGCAAATAACCACAAATTAAGAGATAGAGATGATATACTTACACAAGAGGGAATTATCTTTCGTGTCCTAGGTTACCAGCATCCTCCAGAGGGCTGGATTTGTGAGCCTATTTATGCTCCTAAATCTATATTTTCTTCAAACAATCCGAAAAGTCCAAGAGGATTCCCCAAAACATCCTATTACAAGTTTTATGAAAATGAGGGAATGACCTGGGTGTGGAAGAAATATCCCTCCTACAGAGTTTATAACAAGCCTCTTCAAACTACATTAATCGGCGTAAGAAACAATCAGATCGCCACGCTTAGAAAACCAAATGTTGGATTAAAGGAATTATTGAACGAAAGGAAACCTAATGATGTTCTTGCACAGAAAGCATTTGAGATCCTTGAATTTGTTTTAGATGAGGCTGAGTTACGAGTTGACGACTTCGGGATATTTGGATCATTATTACATGGTTTTCATCATCCCTTAAAAAGCGATCTTGATTTTGTGGTTTATGGTCGTAATTCGCTATCTAAACTCTTGCCTACTCTTGAGGATTTGTATTCAAGGAACAAAGGGAACATTGTTTTGAAAAATGAATATGATGGATTCCATAAAACCTATATTTATCAAAAAAACTGGCGCTTTAAAAGGCTGACTATTGAAGAATATGTCTCTCACGAAAGACGAAAGTTAATTTGGGGCTCCTATAAAGATTCCTCGACAAATAGGGACATTAAAATCGAATTCGAGCCTGTAAGAACTTATGATGAAATCGAGGATGAATATGCAAATACAGAGAGAATCACATCCGAAGGATGGATTGTTGCAGAAGGTGAAATAGTCGAAGATAAAGACTCATATTTTATGCCATCAGTATATGGCATTAAATTCGAAAACATCATAGAGGGAAAGATCCCAGATGAAGAAATAAAAAGAGTCATTTCATTTGTCGAAGAATTCAGGGGTCAAGCAAGAATCGGTGACCGAGTACTGATCAGTGGAACTCTTGAAAAGGTTGAAATGAAATCCAGCGAATTCTATCAAATTACCCTCACTTACTGTGAAAGATATTTCGATCAAGTAATGAAAGTAATCTCTTAATCAGCATTTTGAGTAGATTGAGACATGACAAAACTCAACTTAGAAATAGTCAATCATTTTGTTTTGAGTAAACAGCATTTAACAGATCGTTCAAAAATTGATGATATTTCCCAAATTGCCAAAGACCTTGTAGGTCTACATGCCACCTTGCCAACAACACCGTATTTGTCTCTTTTTGCTAGAACTCGAAAATTTACAAAAGAGCAGTTCGATAAAGAATCCTACATTAAAAAAAATCTAGGTAAGATTCGATTTGTCAGAAAAACGATATATATTCTGCCACGGGATATGGTTTCTTATGGGTTTTCAGCAACAAGAAAAATGGCGGAAGTTGTTTCTGAACAATACAGTAAATTTCTAGGCGTCGATCAAGAAACATATGAAAGAATCTCTCTACAGATCCTGGAAATACTTAAGGGAAAAGGCATGACAACCAAAGAAATCAAGAAAGCGTTAGATATTAAGTTAAAAATCTCTTCTATTGTTAATTTAATGTGTGATCAAGGTTTATTGATCCGTGGGCCTCCAAAAAAAGGATGGAAAAGTAACATTCACACATACCACCTTTTTCAAGAGTATTTTCCGAACATAGACATCGAAGTTAATGAAGAAAACGCAAAAAAATTCGTGATTAAACAATACATCGGCTCGTTTGGCCCTGTAACAGTAAACGATATTTCATGGTGGACAGGATTTCGTAAGACAGAAACTAAGCAGATATTAGAAGGTTTCCAAGACGATTTAACTCATGTTGAAATTTCACACTTAAAAGGAAACTATATCCTCCTGCTTTCGGATCAAAAAAACCTCAATTCTCTATCTGCGCCAAAAAAACACTTTGTTAATTTTTTGCCAGCACTTGACCCATACACGATGGGTTATAAAGATCGTGATAGATATTTATCTAATGAATACTATTATCATGTCTTTGATCGATCAGGTAATGCTACATCATCAATTCTTCTTAATGGAGAAGTAATTGGCATTTGGGATTTCAATGAGAATGAAGATCCACAAATTAAAATGTTTCTTTTTGAAGAAGTTAAAAAAAGTGTATTAAAAGACATTCATACAAGCGCCCAAAAAGTTGGAAAATTCATATCTGAGAAGGAAGTTAAAACAAAAGAAGTTGACTCAATGACCCCCTTGACAAAGCGAACTGCTGGAGGATTTATGTCGCCACTTAAAGATTAAAAAGTTGCTTTAAATTTATTATATTAGGTTTTAAATTTTGCTAGAAAACAAGGCAATGCCACACTTTTTGACATCCAACAAAAGTATTAAGAACTTACGTATTAATGGTAATCTTAATTAGGTCAGACTTGGTACTAGGAGGCTATTTATTGAGTCGTAGAAAAGGAAAAATATGCAGCATCGAAAACTGTGAGAATGAAGCAGTTAGATCTCTGTCACTTGAGAAGGCGGGAGAAGCTCTTAACTCTGCAGGATTAAGCTATAAAGTAGCTCGACGGAGGAACAGAATCTTTCTCTGTACAGAACATTACAAAAAGATAAAGAAATACTTAAAGAAGGCTCAAAAAGAGGAACGTTTACGTCAAACTGGAGGCCGTCCGTTTTAGCGTTGTAGTTTTTAGTCAGGCAAGCCTCCTGTATTACTCTCACTAATGAATTTAAGAAATTCTTCTACCAGAAAAAATTGCCCCATTGTCAGACCTATGGCAAATGCAAGCA
>JBHLOP010000079.1:5967-8062 GCA_048940375.1 Promethearchaeota archaeon
TTAGTTATTAAAATTTTCCCTTCTGTGAATTCAAACCAGAATTCATCACGGGAGTACTCACCTTCCGGCATTTTTTGGATTCTCAATGTTGTTCGGAATGTATGCCATTCTTCTAACTCAGTCTTTGTAAGACTTATTACTCCGTCAACCATATGCTCAAGCGATCTAAGATAATGTTCTTGGTGCGCATCAGCATGCACAATCATAACCAATACTCTATCAGTTTTCTTCTGGGCTGCTATTTGGTGTTGTAAATATGCTAATGGTGCCTTTTCAATATCAGAAGTTACAACCATTGTTGAAAAACTGTCAACGACACCTCGAATTTGAATCTGCGGGTTTACATGAAGTAGAGCTGACCTTACAACTTGATTAACTTCACGAGTATCTGAGACGTTGCGGACGAAATATTTCGTTTCAGGTCTGAACTCTCCCCATGAAAATGGATCTGTGAATGCATCAATATATATGAGTCTTCTAGTCTCTGTAACGATTTCAGGGTTTACTCCTAAAGCATTTAATAAACCTGAATAATATTCAAATGGATGTTCTGTGCTTAAAACATATCCATATTCGCCCTTCCGTAAAGCTTCTGTAATAAATTTCATTACAAGTGGAGCTGGCTCTACACCAACTTCATCCTCAATTAATACAACTGATCCTCTAGGGATTCCTCCTCCTAATGCTAAATCTAATGTTGGAATACCAAATTTGGCTTTTGTAAGTTTTTTTTCTTCTTCCAAAATTGTCCCTTCCTATTATAATTGATTATTGTGTCCCTTTGGTATAATTTCGTCGAACTGCTTCTTATAATACTCCCCTGTTTCCTCTGATATAAAGTTTTTTTCTTTCAGTTCAGATAAGCCTTGGAACAAAATTTCCTTCTTTCCCTTATCTGTTGTAAAATTTAGTTGCAACAAAGCCTCATCAAAGATTGTCTGTATTTTTTTGTCTCCTTTTAACTTATCATTTATCATTTTATTTAATGCGCTGATCCTTTTTTGAATGGGATATGTCGTTGATTTCATTTGTTCATTAAGAGCTATTGTAGACTCTAAGTCGACTATAATAGGAAGTCTTATGTTAAACCTAATACGGTTACTATCATCTTTCTTCGCATATTTGTTAAGAATAAGCGGAATATAAACCAGTTTATGTTCATTAACTTTTTCAATCCATTTCGGTTGAAATAAAACCGGTGGTGTCCATTGAGTATTTTGAAGGGTTGATTCCGTATTATTTAGTGCTTCATTGAGGTTTTTTATTTCTTCTAGTAGTTGTTGCTTTAGAAATTCTAATTCTTCAAGTTTTTTTTGTTTATCATTTTTCAGGTTCACGATTTTTTGCTGTTCATCTTCTATTCTTTCAGAATTTTCCTTCTCAAGCTTCTCTTTTTTAGATTCATATTCATTATAAATTTGGTTTATTTTGTTATTGCATTTCTCATAAGAATAAGTAATTCTTCGAACGATATCTTCTATCTTCTTTGCGTCTTTCTTTGCAAATTTAACCATTGTGCCAGCTTTGTTCAATATATCTTCAACAAACTGCTCTCCTTGAGCTTTTTGAATTTCATTGATTTCTTTATATGTATCGCGTACTTCTACATACAGCAGGCGAAGAACATTTATATGGGGCTCTAATTCTTCTCGAAGCTTGTATATTTCACTATTTGTTTTGTTTTGCTTGTCTACAACTAATTGATGGATTTCATTTTCTAGCATTGCAGTATATTCACTGATTTTTTCATTCACTTTTGTAGTCATTTGATTAATTTGTAAATCATAATTTTCTTCTTGTATTGTGCTCGTTTTAGCAATATCTTGAACCCAATCAGTGCTACTAGTTAAAATGGCTTGCTTAAACTCCTTGAACTCAGCAAGATTTTTATCTATTGAGGACAGGAGATTATTGAATTCCTTAGTATATTCTTTTGCAGTGGTTTGTGATATTGAAGGCATAATGGGAAAAATCTCTTCTTTATCAGTTTTTTTTGCGATTCCAAAGAGAGAGGAAATTATTTCCATTAAATCTGGTTTAAAAAATCCAGAAATCTTTAGTTTCTCTTTTTTTGGTCTTCTTTTCGATATTTCTG
>JBHLOP010000080.1:0-7884 GCA_048940375.1 Promethearchaeota archaeon
AAATTTCTGGATTAAAGATACTTAAAGAAAGAGATCGGTTATTTGGCTTTTCGAGAACCTCAGAGGGCTGTCCACGAATAAATATAACATCTTTCTCTCTCATCGTATTATAGAATTCTTCATAACGCTTTCCGAATGCTCTAATATCCGTATAAAGGATATATATTTTAACAGACTCTCCTAGGCGTTCTATTATCGAGTTCGCTTGTTTCATTGCATACATACAGCAAACTTGTGAGCAGTATTCATTCGTATTTTTGTCCCGTGAGCCCACACATTGTATAAATACCACAGTCTTTGGAGGCTTGCCATCGGAAGGTCGAATAATATCTCCTTCTGTGGGTCCTGAAGGACTAAGTAATCGTTCTAATTCTAACGATGTTAAAACATTGCTATATTTGCCATATCCATATTCTGCAGTTATACGTGCATCAAAAGGCTCATAACCTGTAGCAACTATTACTGCACCTACTTTCACTTCAAAGGTCTTTGGTTTTTGATCAAACCGGATTGCACTCCTCTCGCAATACGCTTCGCAATTACGGCACCCTATACAACTATCGGGATCGATTTTATAGATAAATGGAACCGCTTGAGGGAATGGTATGTAAATTGATTTTCGAACTCCTAGATTCAGGTCAAATTCATTTGGAACTTCGACTGGGCAATTTGGGACACAATCGCCGCAACCAGTACATTCATCTGGATCAACAAAAATCGGATTTTGTCTGATTTTCACACTAAAATTCCCTATACCTCCCCTTACTTCCAATACTTCAGAGTTGGTATATAATTCAATATTTGGATGCTGATAAACTTCAACCATTAGTGGAGCGAGTATACAAATCGAACAATCATTAGTTGGGAAAACTTTGTCGAACATTGCCATATGGCCACCAATCGTAGGCGTACGTTCGACCAGATACACTTTGTGACCTAAATTTGCCAAATCCAACGCGGCTCGTATGCCCGCAACGCCTCCTCCAATAATTAAGAATTCATTTTCGACAGGGATTTTGATTTTTGCAAAAGGTTGCAATAGTGTGGCTTTTGCGATGCCCATCGCAATTAAATCTATGGCTTTTTGGGTAGCTCTTTCAGGATCGTGAGCATGAACCCATGAACCTTGTTCTCGAATGTTAACGACTTCTAGTAAGTATGGATTCAACCCAACTTCTTCAAGTTGCTTCCTAAAGAGTGATTCATGGAGGTTAGGAGTGCAAGAAGCTATTACAACTTTATCTAGGTTGTTTTCGACGATTTCATCTTTAATTAGTTTTAAACCTGGATCAGCGCAAAGAAATACATCATCTTTAACAAAGATATCGCGTTGTTTGAAGTAGTCTACTACCTCTTTGACGTTAATAACTTCTGCTATATTCTTACCACAATGGCAAACAAATACTCCAACTTTTTGCTTAGCCTGCATATTCTCCCTTCTCTTATAACACGTTCTTTTCAATGTACGTCTTTGTCAAGCATTTTTAACGAATGATGGTCGATTCATAAACATCATGACTAATATTCACGATTTCTCGTTCTCGGAGTTTCTCTATTTATAGACCACTATTAATCTTTAAATGACATTCGATTTTGTCACTTGAACAATTGTTATGAATGTTCTGAAATCTTAAGACGATAGTTAATACCAATTTTAAGATACCAAACAAGACTAAATTAAAGTTCATAAATGATTGCTGAAAAAGGTAAATTATTCAATTGCGGTTCATTAAGTGTCAACGAGAATCCAGTGAGGTAAATGGAATGTCAGAAAAAAAACGTCTTAATGCAATGATGATATACAAACTGCTTCCTCAAACAAACTGCCGAATTTGCGGGGAACCCAATTGTATGGCGTTTGCTGTTAAGTTACTTAATCGTTCAGTAGAACTAAAACAATGTACACCACTTTTTGAGGAAGAACAATACACAGAAAAAGCCACAAAACTAAAAGAACTGGTTGCTCCACTCGAACAAGCAAAAGAAACAGGGATAATTCTTGAAGAAGAAAAGTGCATTGGATGTGGCAATTGCGTTGTTTGTTGCCCAGCAAATGCAGTTATAGCACCAGAAACTTCTGGAGGTAAAGGTGTAAGGGATGAAACAACCCCTGATATTATATTCATAGTAGAGAAAGGAGTAGCAAAAATTTGTAAGCTTGAAAAATGTCGTAGATATGAACCCCCTCGAACATCGTGCAGAGTCTGCGAAATTTTATGCCCGACAAAAGCAATTGAAATCCTTCAATGAGTTGATAGTATGGCAAATGAGATTTCAGATGTTATCTGTCCTGGATGTGGAGTCCTCTGTGATGATATAAAGGTAAAACTCAAGGATAATGCTGTTTTGACAAACTATAATGCGTGTTCTAAAGGTAACGCTAAATTTCTTGATATAGCCACTAATAGACTCCTTTCACCAACAATAATGACAGATGACGCTATTAAAGAAATCGATTTAGACTCTGCGCTCTCAAGAACAGCCGAAATTTTAGTTAATGCAGAATCTCCTCTTCTCTATGGTTGGAGCGCAACAACTTGTGAAGCGCAAAGACTTGGAATTCAACTCGCTCAAGAGTTGAATGGAATTGTCGATAGTACGTCATCCTTTTGCCACGGAGTATCACTTTCGACACTCTTAGAGTGCTCATGGAGCTCTGCAACCCTTGGAGAAGTAATGAATAGGGCTGATGTAGTCCTATATTGGGGTTCAAACCCTATAGAGTCACACCCAAGACATATGTCAAGGTATAGCACCGTTCCACGCGGTATTTTCAGACAAGCTGGAAAAGACGAGCGAACAGTAGTAGTTCTTGATATCAGAAAAACACGAACTGCCAACATCGCAGACCGCTTTCTTGAAGTTAAACCTAATCACGATTTTGAAATAATCAGTGTCATGCGTTCTATTTTGAATGGATATAGTCCGAAAATAGAATCTGTAGCAAATATATCCTTTAAAGAAATAGAACGACTTCTTGAGTTAATTAAGGAGGCTAATTTCTGCACAATATTCTTTGGTTTAGGTTTGTTAATGAGTGCTGGCACATATCATAATGTTGCCAACCTTCTTTCATTTGTTGCTGAACTCAATCAATTTACGAAAGTCGTGGCTATTCCCATGATCGGCCATTACAATATGATTGGATTTAACCACGTATGCAGTTGGTTAACTGGATTTCCTTATGGCGTAGATTTCCGTAAAGAAGATCCCATGTTTAATCCTGGTGAAACTACAACTGCAGAACTATTGCAGAAGAAAGAAATTGACGCAATGCTATGTATTGCTTCTGATCCTGTTTCCACATTGCCTTATTCTTTGACCTCTTACCTAAAAGAGATCCCCGTTATCACGATGGATCGCCAAATGACACCAACAACACGAATTTCAAAAATCGTCATCCCCGTAGCTCTGTCTGGAATTGAGGTTAGTGGCACCGCCTATCGAATGGATTCGGTTCCTCTTTATATGAAAAATATTATTTCTCCACCAGAGGGCATTCTGTCTGACGAAATGATTCTGATAAAGCTGTTGGAACTCATAAAAGAAGCAAAATGACTTTGAATGGTAATTAATTACAATAAGGGATCTGGCTGTTTGTGTTCAACTAGTTTTGGCAAACGTGCTCGTGTCACCAACAATTTTGTATCCATTCTTACAATTCTGTTGGCAATGATTATTTTCCCTAGTTCAGTTAAAGCAAAAACTGGAATACCCATTCCAATTTGAATAAATGCGTTTGGTCCTATGATCTCTCGAATTGCCTTTGATGCACATCCCCAGATGAGGTCGCATCCATCTGCTAATATTGATGCTTGATCGAGGGAAATACCCGTCGTATGAACTGCTAGGATCGTTAATTTCCCATCGAATTGTTTTTCAATTTGCCTAAGTAAAGGAATTTTTTCAGCGTCAGTTCCAGCAAGAGTTACTGCAACTTTGTTAGCTAATGAGAATGCTCGTTTTACGCCCTCTACCTGATCTATTACAGCTGTCTTTGGATTTAATACGATTCCACCTTTTTTTTCCAGTTGATTTATTATTTCTGGAATCGTTGAGGTCCTTACTAATCCTGTCATTCGAGCACCAATACCTTGAACCAATTCTGGTGATTTGACTAGTACAGTTCCCGCACCATCGCATGCACATACTGTAATATCAATCACTCCCTTATGCATTGCATCCCTCAGCATCTCTGATGCTCCGAATGGCACATCACTCCCTTCATATTCTAGCACTCTATTTTTTGTAAAAAAACCAAACTCCTCTATTTTCGTTTCAACACTTTTACGAATGCTTTCTGGAGTTTCTTTTGCTCCACCATAAAATTCGTGTCGTAAGGGACAATGAGTCACTAACGGTTTTCCAACATCTATCACTTTCCCATTCTTTATGACAACTCTAGCTTTTGCAACTTCAATTATATGTTCATCTTCATTCATTTTTTTCTACAACCTACAGAAAAATTAGTCGTTTTATTCCAAACGACGCTTATTTCTAGCCAGAAAGGATATTCTTTGACCTTAAAATCCAGTCATCAACGATCTCTTGCTCAGTATCAAGCATTTTTGCAAGTTGATTACTATCAGATTCAACTAATTGTTGTAATGTGATGATGTTTTCTTCGATTAATCTTTGATTTACTTTTCTAGAAATCCCTTTAAGCAAGGTAATCGGATAAAACTTCTTCTCTTCGATTATAGATTCTAAATCGTACCACGCAAGCAGTTCAATCCCCCTACAATTACAATATCTTTCAGCGTGTCGCGTAAACTTCGTATTGCCAACAATCATGGCAGATGTTATAGGATGAGAATTCTTTCCATCTTCATATCCATCAATTACATCTTCTAATACAGCTCGAGTATTTCTGCAAACATCCAGGTCGGTAGGTGTATGATGATTTCTATGGTGTTTTACCTCTACGAGCTTGGTTTCCGCTCCTTTCTGTGCAATGGCATCAATTTCATGTTCCACACATTTTCCTCGACAAACACAATTAGGAGTGATTGAATAACCCAACTGCTCCAATAGCAACTGAATATAGATCTCAAAATCAGGTTTTGAACGGAGAAGAGAGATGGCTTTACGCAAATTGTTTCTATAAGGTACGATTAATTTATATGGCTTTAAATACTCATCAAAAACTATTTCGAGGATTCTTTTAGTTGATATGCCATCATAGCTCCTTTTTTCAATATCTCTTGCAATTTCTTCTGCCGTATTTCGATCAACCTCTCCTCCAGAGACTCGTAAGATAGTTTTGACAATTTTTTCTCTGTCAAAATCTTGTTTTGATCCGTCTGCTTTTGTGACGTATTTAAATGCCATCTTTCTCACTTTTCAACTTTAAATGATAGTCAGAATATATATATCGTTGCGAGTTTTTTCTGCGTAAGTTGAACTGATGTCTGCTTTTTCTTCTTTCAATTAATAACTTAAACATACTCTAATAAATTCATTGCAATAAATTAAATGAGGTGAAATTCATGTGCGAACTCTTAGTTTTGCTAAATAAAGATGGAGAATCACAACAAGTTGCAAAAGATGTGGTATACGCATTTCAAAATGGAGATACATTGATTGTAAAAGATATTTTAGGAACTCCAACAGAAGTATCATCAGCTATGATTACAAAACTGAATATTGCGAATGAAACTCTTACACTTATAGCCCATCCATTAGTCGGGCAGTTCCTAAAGTTTTTTGCGCTCTTAACAGAAGAATCAAATTTCTCAGACATAGAGCAAGCGTGGAATCAGTTGAAGAAAACAGGTGATGAACTGATTAAGAAAAAACAATAATAGTCGGTGCTTTCTTATACAAAAAATTCGATTAAAAAGAAAAAATTATGGCATCCCCTTATTTAGGGTGCCACCCTATATTCCCCACGTACTCCGATTTAAGAAATGCTAAGCGACTGCTACTCGCGGAACAGCAACTGGAATTTCTTCCATAGTTTGCAATAGTTTACAGCACTCTTCACAAATATTGTTTAGACAAAACTCCTCTGGCACATTTTTGCATGGAAGTTTCATATTTATCACACAATCGATACACATTTTTCCAATAGATGAGATATCTCATTCTATGGTGGGTTCGATTATTTAATGATTTAGGTTATGGATTATTTCACGTTCATAAAATAATATGTAATTTTTACTATATAAGACTTATGAAAAGACTATCCACAACTCTTATCTCAAAAAAAGGCACATTTAAACTATATAGACAAAAAAACAATCGTTCTATCAATAAAAAACAAATTTAATTAAGACAAACTCATGATTCATCTATATATAGTGCAAGGTAACAGAAAAACCAAAAAAAATTGGCATGAACTGTTATTTCCTATTTTAATTAAAGAACAAACATTTTTTGCGATGTCAACTTTTGCAAACTTTATTGAAAAATAATAAATGATTAGTCTTTAAATAGCGAATCGGTCTTCTCTTCAATAGAGAGAACATATGAAAGCTAAGACGTCGAAAAAATAAAACTAAAGTTTGATGTGATACTATGATTCACCCAACGGATCAAAGATATCTTGTCCAAGAACTAATTCCTTTTTTCTCAGAAGAAGGGTTTTTAGAATACAAATTAATTGTTGAAAAAGCGTATATACGCGCTCTAAAGAAAACTGGAGTTTGTCCAGATGAAATTGCTGATGAGATAATTGCTCAAACTGTCACCGCTCTTGAGGTAAAGAAAAAAGAAGCAATTCTAAAACATGATGTTAGAGCACTTGTTGAAGTTTTGAGAGACAAGATATCAAATCCTGCTAAACCCTATGTACATCTCGGTCTGACGTCTTATGATGTTGTAAACACAGCACAGGCATTGCTCATTAAGAATGCTACAAAAAATGTTATTCTTCCTAAGTTAATCGAATTAGAACTTGAACTAATCAAACTTGCAAAGGACGAAAAGAATACCCTCCAAATTGGCCGTACTCATGGGCAGCATGCCGAGCCAACAACTTTCGGAAAGGAAATTGCGGTATTTATAGATCGACTAGGGAATGCAATTATTCGTATAAAGAATGCAAGTGATGACTTAAGAGGGAAATTAAGTGGTGCTGTTGGCAGTAAAGCCTCTTTAAGCTTAATTCATGATCCTGATGAACTAGAGTCTATTTTTATGAAAGAATTGAGTTTAAAAGCATCGCCTATCACTACACAAGTCGTTCCTCCCGAAGAGCTTACGAATTATTTATGTCAAGTTTTAATCGCTTTTGGAACCATTGCGGATTTAGCAAATGATTTACGTCATCTCCAGCGAAGTGAAATTGGAGAAGTTGCAGAAAGTTTTGAGAAAAAACAAGTGGGATCCTCAACTATGCCTCAAAAAAGAAACCCTATCAATCTTGAAAATATTGTTTCTCAATATAGAGCAGTCATGCCACATATTATTACTGCTTTTTTAAATATGGAATCTGAACATCAAAGAGACCTAAGAGATTCTGCTTCTATGCGCTATATACTTCCTGAAATCCTAAATGCATTTGTTCATTCCTCCAATCGTTTAATTCGTGTCATAAAAACTATAAAAGTCGATAGAGAACGAATGATAGATAATTTAAACCTCAATCGAGAGTTTTACTTAGCAGAACCTGCGTATATCCAATTAGCGTTGCAGGGAGATCCAAATGCGTATGACAAGGTACGTGAATTGACTCTAAAAGCTCAAAAAGAAAATAAACCATTAAGCAAAATGTTACCGTCCGATCTACTTGAATCAATTGGGGACTACACAGGCACATGTAGGAAGCAAGTGGATAAAGTCACCAAATATTGGGAAACCAAAATCAGTGAATTGGCAGATACTTAAAGATCTGAAAAAATAAAAAGTAAGAGATGAAATCTCCAAAGACTTCTTCATTTT
>JBHLOP010000081.1:0-7856 GCA_048940375.1 Promethearchaeota archaeon
ACTTATTGCCCTCGATGTGAGTCTCAGAATAAAAAAAGAAGCTTATCAGGAAATGATTAAGTATTATCATAAAGCTCATGAAATTGCACAAGAACATAACAAAATAAGCGAACAAATAGAATATGAATATTCTATAGGATCAATTTTTCTCTATTTAGCAGGCATTGAATCGGATATAAAGAAAAGAACTGGGTATATATCTGAAGCTGAGTTGTATTTTCAGAGAGTTACCGAGATTGCTCAGAAGCATAAATATCTTGAAGGACTTCAAGATTATCTCAAAGGTTTGGAAGAGTTTGGTTATTCCTTGTTTTTAGAAATAGTCGAAACTGAGCCTACTATTGAAGGAAAGAAAATTTTGCTCGAAAAACTCATTCGAATCCGAGAAAACACGTTTCAAGTCAATTCAGAGTTAGAATCAAGTAATAAGAGAGAATTACTGCAAGAAAGTAAGACAATTAGTGAAATGTACGAAAAACTGGCCAATATGTACTTAAACCTTAATGCTAAGAGTCTGACACTAAGAAAAGCAGTAGAATTTCAGTCAAAGTCTTTAGAATATGCTCTGGATCTGAAAGACATAACTGATGTTAGAAACAGAAGTAATGTTCTTTCAACTCAACTAGAGTGGTTGATCACATTAGAGTCAGATATTTTAGTAATGCAAGATCTTTTAATGAGCGCTATTCAAACATTTCAAACCCTTCTGATCATAACTAACACTTTAAATGATAAAACTGTGGAAGAAGTTAGTTATTGTACTTTAGCATTGCTCTTAAACGTACTTGCTAAAAATGAACCTGATCCTGAAGAAAAAAACTCTAAATTAAATAGCGCCTTAAACTTTTCCTCTGAAGGATTGAAGAGCGCGATAGAAAACAAAAATGCACAAGGAATTGCTCGCAATTATTATGTAATGGGAATGATTTTAACTAACGTATTATCTTATACTGATCAACTACAACTAGAAAATCTCTACATTAAGGCAAAAAACTGTCTCTATGAGTCATTAAAACTATCTTTTTCAATGAATGATGAGAATCTTTCGAAGAAATGCTATCAAGTTCTCGGTAGATTGTCAATGAGTTTCAGTAATGTGTCTGTAGCTCAAGATAAAATCGAAATACTGGAAGAAGCTTTAGGCTACTGGGATAAAGCATTAGAAAATGCATTAAAATTGAATGATTTCGTTTCATTACCTCTGTACTCATTTGCAGCAGGTGAATGCTGGTTCGAGTATGCAAAGTTAGAAAACGATCCTAGAATACAGAGCAATTACTGTTCAAATGCCTTACAAAAATTTGATGAAACGATCAAATATTGTAGAAGGTTAGGTAATACAGATATGATGCTTAAAGCCAGTGAAAATATGTTAGAGGTAATGGCTTTTGAAAATAAGTTGTTGCTAGAGAGTAAAACTCAGATTCGGACCTTTAAAATAGATTAATAGACTGTCATTCTCAAAGTTAGTGATTTACGTACACTGTATAAGAAAAAATTGTTTTTGAATTACCGCTTCATACTATTAAAGCAGCAATCAAAGAATTTATTTCATGTATAAAGATGTTCAGGAGGTTTGTTTACTCCAAAAATTCTGATAAATTCTTTATGCACGTAGAGTGGCTTAAATTCATACATTATCAGATTCCAATCGATCATTTCTCTAATGAAATATTTCATTTCAAGTTTGAATGAAATATCATCGTCCTCAAACCATCTTATATATGGCGCTGGGGGCATAGATATCATTTTTCATCACCTTCATTGTTTAAATTGCTTGAAATCGATATAAGTCGCTATTAGTTTGATTAGAGTATATTATCTAATCATCAATTTTTCAAATTCATCCATTTTATCTAATAAAGCAATCCTAAGTTCTTGAAGCATAGTTCTGTATTCTCTTAGAGTAGACACTAAATTTGCTTGGATATTTACAAGTGATACTTGTTCTTCCTTTAATGTTCTGAGTTTATCACCCAAATCTTTAGAAGAGTTTTCCAACAAATTTTTAACACCAACTAATGCACTTGAGTCTAATGAAGCACTTTGGGTTGGCAAAGCTGAAATAATCGTCTTTTTTGTATTATCTATATCTAAAGATATTGCTTCTAGATTTTTTGTTAACCTATCAACGTATGCTATTTTTAAACTATCAATCGTTGAATGTAATGTTTTGAGACTATCTTCGGAATCTCTACTCACGGTACTAAAACTTTTTATCAATTGATCCAATGAATCATTTACTCGACCTTCTAGAGTCTCAAATCGACTTGAAAGTTCATCTCTTAATGTTTCAAATTTCCAGTGGATCGTATCATAAATCTCAGAGATCTTTTTACCCGACTCTAACTGATTTTCTTGAGCCTTATTAAAATCAGCTACTAATTCACTTAGGATAGTGTATGTTTTTTCGAATTCATCTAATTGACTTGAAAATTCTGCAGTATATGTTTCTCTCATATTTTGAATGTTCTGATTCGCTGACTTCAAGTTTTCAATAATTTTATCTCTGCCTTCAGTGGATTCAACTATCATCTGTCTTAAATTCTCAAGAACAGTATCCTCTGTTGTTTTAAAGTGATTTAACATGTTATTATTTAAATTTGACACCTCTTTGGAAACCTTTTGGTCAAGTGCTACTAAATTTGCAGTTAGTTCTGTTTTGTCTACACCATATCCTTTAGTATGTTCTTCAAAGACTGTAGAAAGGTTATCAGTCATGGAAATCATTTTTTCTAGTTGTGTGCCAGTTTTAGACCTAACATCATCAAGTTTAGCTACTACATCTATCTTCAGCTTGTCAATCTCCTGAAAAGTTTCTTCCTTGATAAGAGAAATTTGGTTTTGAGTATCCTCGTTCTGAGAGTTTAATTCAGTAAATTGGGATTTTAATAATTCTACTATCTTGCCAATCTTTTTTTCAAATTGATCAGCCTGATCGAGTACTTCTTTTCGAAGTTTGCCAGTTTTTACAGAGTTACTCTTATTATGTTTCTCGATCCTTTTCATTAATTCATTTAACGTTTTATTTATTTTATCAAGAGTTATTCCGTTCTTACTAACATCTTTTTCTACCTTTTCTATCCGTTTAATGATGTCAACCATTTTCTTATCGATTAGATCGTCTTCATCTTGTTTTTCTTTCGACGACAATTGTCTCACCAATTCAGATTAAACTTATCTTTGAGTATTTTGACAAGAGTCTTTTTTATACTTTTTAGGAATTTTTGATAGAACAGAAATTTTGCTTGCCAAAATCTATCTCTAATGAGTCTACCTGTGACATCCTCCTCACCCTATCGGATGGGGCTTCCAGCTTTCCATCGTGATCTCGTTCCCTCACGGGAAGCGATGCTTCGCCTACGTCTATGGGCTTACGGAAACTTACCAGGTTGCACACGTTGCTCACTCACTATCCTGCCCCTTATGCAGGGGAATGTCTTGCGATGTTGGATAGCGACCTCATGCACGGGCTTCCTGACGCTTACCCCTGTCACTCTGCTGACTGGTCGCTTATGGGAGGATACCCCTCCACACCAGTCGGGGAATTGCGGGTGCGGATTACAGCACCACATCAAAAACCAATATCACCAAAAAATTATATAAAACTAGCACCTTTCATCCCTCACTTTTCGGAAGGGGACTTCCCGCTGCATAAGTTAAAAAATAAATAGACAGATCAACATATAAGGAAATTTGTTGACTTGATGTTGAAAGTTTTGAATTTCCTATCGTGATTATAATGAAACACAGTCGGACAATTTACAGGGTATCTTGCCTTTTTATTATCATTGGACTGATGCTATGTTCAAGTACAGTCCACGCTGTGTTCACAATAGATGATTCGCTACCCAATTTAACATCGATAATTTCAAATGACGTATCAGATCATCCTAGAAGTTCTACAACCGTTTCATCCATTATATTCTGTTCATACGTTAAAGGGCCTGGTAGTTATACTGAACAAAAAGATGCTATATTTACACCAAATGGTCGTATATTTATTTACTTTGAAATTTACGATGCTTTTAAGCATCAATTGACGATTAGTATTACTGTAACAGCCCCAGATGGTTCAATCTATCTTGAGGAAACAGAAACAGAAAGTCCACTTGTTCAGACTTACGCGCAATGGTGGGAAAAAAGAATTGAAATTTTAGACTTTAATGGGGAGTATCGAGTCCAAATTCAAGTTACAGATAGAACTAAAGACCAGAACTTCATTGAAACAGGATCCTTTTTTATTCGCGATGCTGCACCTTTAATTGCAATAACTATGGAAGATCTTCCCTTACAAATGGGGGTAGGTACTTATCATAGAATAAAAGTTAATCTCTATAACTTGGATCCAAGCATAGTTGGGACTTCTACAATAACTGTTCGGTTGTCAGGTTCTGCTTTTAGTTTTCCTGATGGAAATGCAAGAGCCGTCACATTGGGACCAAATGAACGCCGAGATATTTATTTTACTGTTATTCCAAATAGTTTTGGAATAAAAACTCTTCGTGTTGAAATTCTGTTTAAAGAAAACGTGATTTCATATGAGGATTATTCCATTTCAGTTACAATTGGGTACATATATGCGATTCCAATAGCAGCTATTATTGGAATCATTTTAATTTTCTTCTTTAGACGAACGAAGCCACAGATTCAAATTACTGAGATGGAAAGTAGAGTTATCTCATCAACAGACGAATCTGATGAAAGAGACGTCATAAAAGATGAAATCCTACTGGGCGATGTTTCCAAAGAAATTAGAGAACCTTCTCCTACTGAAACGATACTACTTAACAAAGAAATACTCTCTAATTCTCTTAAAGATCATCAAAATGAAGATTCAAGTACTAAGAAATATTTTGAGTTAGATACAACAGCAAAGGACACACATAAGAAACTTGTTGAGTCATTAATCAAGCATAAGAAGGAGGCGGAAGGTATCAAGCTCCCTAAAATAGAAAAAGAAATTCTAAAAAAAGAAATTCTATGTGCAAACTGTGGCAATTTAATGCCTGAAGGTACATCGGTCTGCTCTGCATGCCATTCAGATCAAATTATGTGTCCTATTTGCTTAAGACCTATTATTTTTGGTGAGACAATAATTAAATGTTCTTATTGCGGAGTTTTTTCTCACGAAGATCATTACATTCAATGGGTAGCTACAAAAGGATATTGTCCTAAATGCAAAACAAAAATAAGGGGTTAAGGTTTTCTATTTCTTCATTCTAGTCGCTCTTAAAGAATTTTAGTTGCAAAAGTTTTTCTTCTTTACTCCAAACAAAGTTTCCATCGATTTCTAGTCTCTGAAGTAGTACTAAGCGAAAAATTAACTTCAGTATAGATTCTCTTGAGAAATTATACTTACTAGTAAGTATTTCAACAGTAGATTGAACGCTTTTGCAGTTCAATTCTTTTAAAAGACTTTCAGTAGAGTTTACAATCGTATTTAAGGCAGTTTTGTTAAGATTCAAGCAATCACAAAGTGCAACAAATGCTTCTTCAAATTTTTCTGCATCTATTAGAGCCCTTCCTTTTAATAGAGCTTTCTCAATTTCACCAGAGTACTCTTTGAAGACATTGAATTTCAAAATATCGAAATCTTTTAGAATTTCCTGTACAGAAGTAGTTGTTTCTTGGGAATTTTTATAGAGGTCTTTCAAGAAGAGTAACGCGTTTTCATTAATTTCTTCTTTATTATCAACATTTTTTCCTTGATTAATAATCTGTTCATACTGTTCCTTCACAAGAGCATTTTCTAATTCAGAAAATAGTGACTCTTGAAGTTCTAATTGTGTTTCTAGATTGAGAGTTTGTGACAACGTAGGTGAATTTTCAATAAATCTTTTAATATACTCCACTGATTTTTTTATCGTATTTATTGTCTCTTTTGCTTCCTTCTGAATCATGAGTCTTTTCTGTATTTTCTTGTAGCCCTCGACGAACTCTTTGTCGTCTTTTACCATTTCAAATTGTTTTGCTGCACTATTATAGTATTTCTCAGCCTTTTGTATTGCGAAAATTGTAGCATAATCGCTCGCTAAGTCTAAATTCTTAGAAATTTCATTGATCTGTAATATCAATTTTTCTTTCAACGGATCATTAAGTGTAATTTTTGATAAGTATTCTTCCTCAATTGCTTGGATTTCTTCAATTTCTTTGATTATTGAATCCATTAAGTTATTTCTTTTCTCAGATATGAGCGTAATTCTTTGTTCTAGATTTGCTAACTTCTTTTCTATTGACTTATAGCGTATGAGTTTTTCAATGACTGGTGAATAGTTTATTTGTTCAATGTTCGTCTGTAAACTTAACAATTTATCTTGGAACAAATCAAGCAACTGGCTTGGCATATCTTTTTTTGTTCTTTCAATTTCTTCAAGAAGCATAGTCTTTTTTGCTTCAGGTTGGACTATACGGTAATAAGGTCTTGGAATCTGTTCATCTCTAATTATTACTCCTTTTCCTTCCATGAGTTGGAGCATATATGCTACGTTTGTAGAACGTGAAGGAACGCAAAAGAAATTACGACTTAGTTCAGAGATACCTAGCGCTCCTTCGCTTTCAGTTAATAGATTATAAAGCTTGTCTTCCCACACTGTGCTTGTTTTAAATCGAAACTTTTCATTAATATTCTCCAAGAGACCCATTTGAACAAGGTTTTCAATCCATTGTTTGCATGCCTTCTTGTCAACCACAATTTTTTTAGCATCTTCTAATTCAAACAAATCAATCAAAAAGCTATTTGCCAGTTTACCTATTTCTTGGCCCATTTTCTTTCCAATCCATAAGTTTGGAAGGATTAAGCCGATCTTCTGCAAATCTTCGATCATTTTTGTAGAAGAAGTGGCGATTTTAAGTCGATCCTCTAATTCTTGTAAGAGTTCTTTCTTTACATCTGCTGTCAACTCTTTACTATTAAGCTTCATAATATGAAGAAATGTTTGATCATCTAACTCTCTTATTAGCAGTAAACGACTAATCGGAACTTCTCGATATGTTTTTCTGTATTGGTCTGAAATTACTGGTCCTCTAGAAAAAATAAAGGTGAAGTCTAGTTTCTTTTCCGTCATCGCATCAAGTATGTTAAGTGTATGAAATTTTAAAGAAAGCATCGTTGATTTTATACTTTCTTTTGAAAGGTTAATGCAAATCAATACCTTTGAGCTAATACTTGGATTCTCTTTTGTACTAAATTCGAGAGAGAACACCGCTTTGCTCTCATCAAGAGTAGAAACTTTGCCAAAATTAACTGATCCAAATATGGTTTGGAAATAATTCTTAACACTTGATATTGCCGCTTCAATAGACACTTCAGGTTCATGTATAACTGAAGATTCATCCTTCTGGAGTTCTACCGTCGTTAGTATTGGTTGTTTCTTCCTTTTTGATACTTCTTCAAATTTTATCCCACTTCGTATGAATTGACGCTTCACTACTCCTTCTGTTATTTCCTGAATCTTCTCTAAAGCTGCTTTGTAAACTAGAATTTGACATGCTTTGAGTACACGTCTTGAGTTTCCTTTCAAACTCTCATGAATAAAATGAATTGCATCATCTGAAAATGGATAACATCCTTCAATTTCTACAGTTCGTGTGCTTGATAAATAGGAGAAAATCAATTGTTTAGTATCATCTGCAGAAATAAGAGGTGGGACTTCTATATGATATAAGAACCGCTCAGGCAACGCTTTTTGAAATCTAGATACTGCATATTGCCAGGCTTGAGGAGAAACTGATAAAGTAATCATAAATGGAATATGGTGAATTTCGGTTCCCTTGTGGTATATGCGCCCTATATTATCCAAGAACTCACGAAAGTCGTGTAATCGTGACTCACGCTTCTCTAATCCAATAACAAG
>JBHLOP010000082.1:0-7822 GCA_048940375.1 Promethearchaeota archaeon
GATTATATTGGAAGGATAAAAGATTCAGGCCAAATATTTGCCTTGACGAATGAAGAAATTGCTAAAAAGGAGAAAATGCATCGTGATGACGGGATCTACGGCCCAGAACTAGTTGTAGTTGGGGAACGTTGGGTAGTGGAGGGCCTTGATGATGCTTTACTAACTCTTAAAGTTGGGGAGCAGGATGCTATCGTAGACATCCCTCCAGAAAAAGCGTTTGGAGGACGAGATCCTACGCGTGTAAAGACTATTCCTATACGTGAGTTTAGAAAAAGAGACCTCAAACCTCAACCAGGGATGACATTCCGATACAAAGGTTCATTGGCAACTGTTCAAAGTGTATCCGGTGGACGAGTTCGCCTAGATTTAAATCATCCATTGGCTGGTAAAGTTCTTAGTTATGAAGTAACAGTTCTTAAAAAGATAGAGGAGATAACCGAAAAAATAAAGGAACTGATGAAACGTAGAATTTCAACTCTCTCTGAGTCCATTGAAATTGATGTACAAGAAGATAAAGTTTCAATCAAAATACCAAAAGAATTCTTCTTCACAGAAGGTCTTCAATTTGCCAAAAGCGGTATAGCTGGAGATATCCATAAATTTTTTGAACAATTTACCTCTGTAGAATTCATTGAAGTTTATGAACGTCAACCTCAAGTTTAAGTTTGATTCTCTTAAGGAATTCTGGCAACTAAAACAATTGATATTTCGTTCCCTTCACCACATTCTACTTTTTTGATGATATCTAGGATACGAATCTTATCTCCCTCTTTAAGTCCCGCGGGAGCACAAAACTTTCTGAACTCACAGATTTCAGTACAATCCTGTGGATAGAAAGATATAGTTGCACCTGAGAATGTAATATTAGTTGGAATGCCAACTTCTTTTTCTGTTTCTTTTACACGAACCACTTTAATCTGTTCTTCGTGTTGGGGGCACTCAAACTCGTTCTCTAAAACCTCTATCACTTCATAAATGCGTTCTGCTTCTAATGGTTGAATACAAACTTGATACATTTTGCAATTCTTACAGTTCTCGGATTCTCCCATGTGTTGAAACTTATAGCCAGGTTTTGCTAGGTTTTTTGCGATAAATGTTATTACTGGTTCGGGTTCTTCCATTTACTTTCACTTTTATCCTTTTATTACGCCTGTAACACTTGCTAATCGTATAGCTGCCTCTTTTGTTAAACCTTTTTCTCCTAAAATGGTATATCTTTCAGGTCGGATTGTATGACATGTAGTTAGTGCTTCAATAATATATTTTTCCTCGATTTTTAGTTCTTCAGCGGTTGTTGGCGCTCCTATTTTTTGCAGCGCATTTTTAATATCTTTCCAATCCCCTCCGTGAAGATACATCATCATGATAGCTCCAACTCCGGCTTGTTCTCCATGTAACGCTGGAGACATCGTTCCTAGTTTAATGTGAATTCTATCCAAAGCGTGTGAGAACATATGTTCAGCACCGCTTGCTGGGCGACTGCTTCCTGCAATACACATGGAAACGCCACTACTAATTAATGCTTCCATTACGATCCGCACACTTCCTGGCATGCCCAATTTTATTTGATTAGCTCGTTCAATGATCAGCTTTGAGCACATACCTGCAAGAGATGCAGCATACTCCCCGTAATATTCGTTTCGGAGTTTATGTGCAAGTTCCCAGTCCAGTACCGCAGTTGAGTTGCTAATGAGATCTCCACATCCCGAAGCGAGTAATCGATAAGGGGCTTTTGCTATGATTTCAGTATCTGCGATTATAGCTTGCGGAGGTTTGGCGGGAATTGAATGAGGTATAGTAGGTTTTTTGATAGATGCTCTGGGCGAGACAATTCCGTCATGTGACCCTGCGGTAGGTACAGAAATAAATGGAATATTAGTATTCATCGCCGAAACTTTTGCCACGTCTATAGACTTTCCTCCACCAACCCCTAAAACAATGCTTATATTCGAATCGCGAATTTTTTTCTCAACTACTTTTACTTGCTCTAAATTAGAGTCTGTGATTATTAGTTTAAACGGCTGAAATCCTTCATCTGCCAGCGAAGCAAGAACTGTTTCTCCAGCAATATTAATCGTTATTTCGTCTGCAATGACTAATGGAACTTTCCCACAATCCAATTCACAGCATACTTTTCCAACGTCAGTAATCACGCCTCCTCCAATAAGTACTTCTCGCGGAAGTTGAAATCGATGTTTTGCTTCAGATGCCTCCATTTAATCCACTATCCTAGCCTTGACAATAGTGATGATGATAATAATTATTTCATTTATCAGTAGTTTAATTTAACTAAAGTTCATTTTATTTGTGTATTAATTCGTGCATTTACAATATGTAGTCAAATTCAATTTGCGTATAACGTTAATGTTTTTAAAAGTGATACGTTTCAAAAATAGAACACATACAAGCCTCTGCTTTGTTGCTCATCAGAAAATCGTAATGACGTCGAAATCAAACTAAGGAGATTCAAATTAATGCCTGAAGGACCTGAGGTCGAATGTACTAAACAATATCTGCAGCCATTAATTGGGAAAACAGTTAAGAAAATTCAATTGACTGAGCTTTCACAAAAATATCCCAAATACCAAAATAGACAATCAGACTTTGATTGGTTTAAGAAACAACGATTAATTAACATTGAGCGAATAGGCAAATTCTTAATTTGGCGTTTTAATGGGAAGGTTATTTTAAATCACCTCGGCATGTCAGGCAAATGGATTCTCCTAGAAAAAGATAATCAAAGTCTAACTTCACATGCTAAGGCTCTGATATATTTTGAGAAACTTCCTCATGCTATTTTTGATGACATTAGAAATTTTGGTCAGTTTAAAGTCTTTGAAAGTTATGAAAAAGTGATGCAGTATGACCCAATAAGAAAAATGGGTGTAGATGGATTAGCAAAACCATTCCCGATGAAAGAATTTCTCGCCAAAATCAACAAACCAAACTACGCAAACAGAGAAATTGGCGCTGTATTAGTGAATCAAAAACTAGTAGCTGGGGTAGGTAACATCTATAAGTCAGAATCATTAGCTTTGGCAAAAATAAATCCAACCCGACTTGTAAAGACCCTCACCAAAAAAGAAAGAAAAGAAATTGGGCTATCAATATCAAAAACGCTATGGAAGGCAGTTGATTGCAATGGAAGTACCTTTAGCACGTTTCAAATTCCAACAGGTCAAGAAGGTTCTGCACAAAACTGGCATAAAGTCTATGGTAAACATGGTGAATTATGCCAAAACTGTAAAACAGAAATAACCCGTATTATCCAAAACGGAAGAAGTACTTTTTTTTGCTCTGAATGCCAAAAATAGTATGATGTTAGAAAAAAAAGGAAATAAGGCTATTTTTTCTTAATCAGGGCAACAATCTCATATCCTTCTTTGTGAATTTCTAGCAATTCATTTCCAGTGTTTTTAGTCCATCTTTTAATATCAGATTCCGCAGCTGGATCGTCTGCAATAACTTTCAAAATTTGTCCCGACTCTAGTTTATTTATTTCTTCCCGTGTACGAAATATAGGCTCAGGACAATAGAGTCCCGTACAATCTAATACGGAATCCGCCTTTTCTTCTGACATAGAAATCTCCTCTGCTTATTCTTCTTCTCTTCAAATGATGAATAAAGATAATCTCTTCGTATATTTAAGGATTTTTTTTGTAGCAATCGGTATGTTAGGAAATCATTTATAGTTTTGCGCTATAAAAGAATCTATACAAGAAATGCACGAAGAAAAGGCTTTAAAAAGTAGAGCTAAGTGTTTATCCTCCAAGGTAAAAATCGAAATTTATTTAAAGACTGGGGATAGAGTAGAGTCGAGGCTTACTCTTTTTCCTCATAAAGTTATTTTAGATTAATATTTTTAATGTAATTTATTATGCTAAGGTGTTTGGATGACCACGACTCTTGGTTTAGTCCTACGCGATGGAGTGATTTTAGCAACTGATATGCGGGCAACAGCAGGCTATTTCATTTCACATAAACATGCACAAAAACTGTTTAAAATTGACGATCACATAGGTGCCACGATTGCAGGCAGGGTAGCTGATGCGCAGACCATCATGGATTGGGCTCAAGTTGAAGCATCACTCTATAAACTGCAGCGCGGAGTTCCAATGCCAGTTAGATCTGCAGCACGTCTTATGGCTAATATTCTTTTCCAATCACGATATCAAGGTCCGTTTATTCTCCAAAGCCTGATTGCTGGAGTTGATTCTACAGGTTCTCACTTATTCATACTGGATCTTCTTGGGAATCTTGTAGAGGAGAAAAGTATTTCGACAGGTAGTGGATCCCCGTTCGTTTTTGGCCTATTAGAGGATCAATATGATGAAGGAATGACTGTTGAAGAGGGAAAGGCTTTGGCAGTCAGAGCCGTGCATTCCGCGATGGAACGAGATGCAGCCTCCGGTGATGGCATTGCAGTTGCTGTCATTACTGAGGAAAAAGGTTTTATACCATTATCTGAAGATGAAATTAAGAAGATTTTAAATGGATCGAAGCGATAGAACCCGTATATGTATATGGATGTTTTCTTTCTACATTTCGCTCTTTTCATTGTTCACGAGTACCTAGTCTTACTTAAGTTTCAGTAAACAGTAGTTAACATAGTTTATCATTATTGGTGATTTAATGTTTTTGAACGACGAATTCAACAAGATCAAAGAAACAATTTTACAAAGCATTCCTAAAGACGCAAGTATTTCTGATATTGAATTTGAGGGTCCTGAAATTGCCATTTACTCACGAAATCCAAAGGTATTGCTTGATAATGGTAATATCGTAAAGGAACTTGCTAAACGCTTGCGAAAACGGCTTGTGGTAAGATCAGACCCCGCGTTACGAATGCCGCCTGAAGAAGCCACCAAAGAAATAAATCAAATAGTCCCCGAAGAAGCCGATATTAGTTCCATTAATTTCGATGATAACGTTGGAGAAGTTATTATTGAAGCGAAAAAGCCAGGATTAGTTATTGGTCGCAATGGCGTAACTCTCAAGGAAATCACTCGTAAAATATTTTGGCGCCCAAGTGTGATACGAACTCCTCCCATCCAATCTCGAATTGTGTTACAATTAAGACATGCTCTACAAAAAGACAGTGAAAAACGTCGAGGAATTTTAAAAACAATTGGTCAACGGATTCATAGATCTGTTTTAATGCGTAATGGATGGTTGCGTTTTACAGCATTGGGAGGGTTTAGAGAAGTTGGTAGAACATGTCTATTTGTGCAAACTGCAGAAAGTAATGTTTTGATTGATTGTGGTATAAATGTTGGTACTTCTAGCCAAGGTAATTCATTTCCTCGACTAGACATGCCGGAATTTGACCTTGACGAATTAGATGCCGTTATAATTACGCATGCACACTTGGATCATTGCGGATTTGTTCCTTTTCTGTATAAGTACGGCTATCGAGGTCCCGTTTATTGTACGAAAGCCACTCGTAATTTAATGACATTATTACAGCTCGATTACTTAGATGTAGCTGAACGCGAGGGAAAACTCTCTCCATACAAGCAAAAAGATGTGAAAAACGTCGTTCTCAATACTATCCCTCTTGATTATGGGGAAGTGACAGATATAAGCCCTGACGTAAGATTAACGCTCCATAATGCAGGCCATATACTTGGAAGCGCCATATCACATCTCCACATTGGTGACGGATTATACAATGTCGCTTATACAGGCGATTTTAAATTTTCTAAATCAAGATTACTAGAAGCTGCTACATCACATTTCCCTAGGCTTGAAACTCTTATTATAGAAAGTACTTATGGAAATGTAGATGATAACTTGCCTTCTCGACGTGAATCTGAAAGACGATTGATTAATGCGGTTAATAGAACCATTCAACAAAGAGGAAAAGTTCTAATACCTGTTCTAGCAGTAGGTAGGGCGCAAGAAATAATTGTTTTATTAGAAGAAGCGATAAGGCATAAAATCATGGAAGAGGTTCCGATCTTCATTGAAGGTATGATTTCTGAAGCCACAGCTATTCATACAACGCATCCAGAATACCTTGCCCATGATCTACGTGATAAAATTTTCCATTATGGTCTAAACCCATTCCTAGCAGATTGTTTTACCCAAGTAGACTCTACAGATGCACGTATTGATATAGTAGAGGGTGAACCATGTATTATACTAGCAACATCTGGAATGCTTTCAGGTGGTCCTTCAGTCGATTATTTTAGATATCTGGCACCTGACCCAAAAAACACTGTCATTTTTGTATCATACCAAATCGAAGGAACTTTAGGAAGAAGGATACAGAAGGGTCAAAAAGAAATTCCTATGACTGGTGGAAGGAATTCTAAACCACAGATAGTTAATGTTAACCTCAATATTGAAACTGTTGAGGGTTTTTCAGGTCATTCTGACAGAAGACAATTAATAAACTATACAAAACAAGTTACGCCAAGACCCGAGAAAGTTATAACATGCCACGGTGAAAAATCAAAGTGCATAGGTCTAGCAAAGTCACTTAAAAAGATATTAAGGACTGAAACTCACGCCCCTACTAATCTTGAAACACTTCGCTTTGTTTAAGCTACTTTAGTGATTTTACATTAACTTAGAGATCTACTCTGTTTTGAATTGTTTTACTGATGAACCTTATTTCTCTGTCTTAATTGTGTTCTAGTTTAAAATGTGAGGATAATGAAAAAACTAAAGGCGCTCAATCACTCTCTCCAGATACGTATAAACGATGGGGTAACTATCAAAGTTTCACCACCGATGATGTGACCTATATCTCCGCCGACGAAGTTTAAAATGCCACGAATTTGCTCAATCGCTCTCATACATTCACGTGGTCTTTCATAAAGACCTGTTAGATGAACTATCAGAATATGTCCTCGTTTAAGCTCCTTTTCTATCTGTGAGATATCTTCCAAACAAGTAAGATGGATTGATTTGACATAAATTTCAGTGTTTCCCATTAATTCTGCAATGTTTTCTCCTTCCTCATCAAACATCTCGAATTTGTCTAAGTATTCACCGATTTCTTCGTCTAATGAAATTTCCTCGACTTCTTTTCCCCTAAAAAAATTTTTGAATATTGACGTTAGTCTCACCCCTTATAGTATTTCTATACGAAATTAGACTATTTTTTTATTGAATCGCATTATTCTATAACAGACTTGTGACTGATTCTTTTATGAAAGATAATATTATACCCGTATCTCTCTAGATAATATTGTACCCGCAAAAAAAAGTATTATGTCGGAAACAAATTGTTAAGTCATTCAAATCCCAGCTAACTCAAAATACTTATCTTTTATATAATGTAGATTTTTAATCGCTTTTCCATGAGTTGCATTTTTAATTTCATCACTGCTCATAAGCGCTATTCCTATTCCAATTGGCTTATTTTTGAGTTCCTCATTAACTGTTATCACATCGCCTTTGGTGAATTGATCACTTTTCGTAATTCCAGGAACCATCATATCTGCCCCATTCAGAAATGCTTTGACGGCCCCTTGATCAACATAAACTGCTGGAAGTTCAATCTTCCTCTCATAAATCGAGAAAAGGGAAGGAATAAACTCGTCGTTAATTTTAAGCAATTGCAAATTTTCGTCTACAAAGTATACAATTTCAGCATTTGATATTTGTATTCTTTCAACTCGACTTTTTTTTGGGAAAAGTTTCGTCCCAATGTCTCCAAATTTCATTAAGACCTCATTTCTTAATCGTTTAATGTCAGAGGATTTCATAAAATGACGTTTCAATTTCAAACTATCGACCATTCTCTTACGTTTTTATTATCATAAGACATGTTGGATCAAATTCCTTTTATTTCTGAAGTTCGAAAACAGAT
>JBHLOP010000001.1:0-33412 GCA_048940375.1 Promethearchaeota archaeon
GACCAGAACCGGTTAAAAGAGTAGTAATGCCTATAGAAATGGTTCTAAGAGAAGTTCTAACAAGACAAATTGCAAGAGCCAATTGAAGATAGAAAACAGTAATTAAACAGTCTTTTTTTAAAGAGAGGGATAGAACCTCAAAAGCATTTTTCTGTTATATCACTTTTTGGCTATTTTATCTCGTGCAAAATCGAGGTTTTCTAAATCTGCTTTTATACTGTCTACACCCATCTCTCCGAGTTGATTTAATAAATCATCTTGAAGAGTCAATACCGTTTGTAAGATGTCTAAGTGATGGAAAAACTTTGGATCTGAGGTTAGTTTTTTCCAGTATTTCTCAAGTAAAGCCGTAACGTTAATTTTCAACAGTTCTTCTTGTACTTCTTCCGGGGTGCCCGTGGAAAAAATCAGTTTCTCTAGTGCTCGTGATGCCTTTTCCGCTACCTCAAGGGTAACATCATTTAAAGACACATCATCATCCATGGGCTACTCACCTTCTTTAGGTTTGTGCTTTTCAAGTTCTTTTTCGATAAGCTTCACTATTTTGCGGAAGTTCTTTGCAGCATCGCTATCTGGATATTTCAGCACAAACGGGGTACCTTCATCTCCTGAAGTTCTTATACGAGGATCTACAGGTATACTTCCTAGAAAGGGTACCTCAAGTTCTTCAGAAGCAATTTCTGCGCCACCTTCGCCGAAGAACTCAACTTCATTTCCACAGTTGCCACATTTTAGTATTTCACCACAGTGGGGACAGATTACTTTAGCAGACATATTTTCAATGACGCCCAGTACAGGCACATCCATCTCCTTAACCATTTCTCCAGACTTTCTAACATCCAATAGTGCAACTTCTTGTGGAGTTGCAACAATAACTACACCATCAAGTTCTGGGATTTTTTCAATAATTGTCTGAGGTTCATCTCCAGTTCCCGGAGGCAAGTCAATGATAAGATAGTCAAGTTCACCCCAATCTACAGCGGCTAAAAATTGTTTGATTACTCGCGTTTTGTAGGGGCCGCGCCATAGAACTGGTGTAGAGTCACTTGGCCAATATAAAGCTACAGACCAAACCTTAATGCCGTCTTCTGTCTCTAAAGGATAAAATGTTCTTCCCTTGAAGTCAGGATATTTTTGACGTAACCCCATCATTTTTGGAACATTAGGACCGTGAACATCAGCATCTAAAATACCACAATTATATCCTTCTGCTTTAAATGCAGCCACCAGATTTGTGGCTACTGTCGATTTGCCAACGCCTCCTTTACCTGATACGACAGCGATTTTGTGTTTTATTTTCTCGAACCTAGCTACAATTGGTGAGCGTATCTTTGAAACAAGTTTCAATTCTTCTCTCTTTTCACCCTTTTCTCGAAGTTCTAAAATTTTTTGAATTGTTTCTTCTGCTTTTTTTTCCTTTATTTTTTTCTCTGAACTCATAAAATTACACCTCTTGTGAATCTAAAAAATATTAGAAGTCATTAACTTCTTATTTCTTATTAAAAGAAAATTAAATGAGAACTCAAGAAATCTATTCCTCGATTTTATATTCCTTTCTTATTATAGAGCGCTTTATTTTGGGTTTTTTCTTCCAATGTTTCTCTATTTCTTTCATATAATCTTCATAATCTGCTAATTGGAAATATTGCATATTATCCTTTTCTCTAATCTTACCCTCCTCAATGAGTTCAGTAAATGCTTCATGGATTTCTTCAGGCGATTTCATTCGTGTAATTACGTCAAAGGAAAAAAGATTTAGCAATTCGTTTATATGAACCCATTCTCGCGGGTTGACAGCAGCTGCATGTCTTCGTTTTAACTCGATGATAATTTTTGTCTTCGAGTCTACCATATGAAAACGCCCGATAATAATAATAGCAGAAATACTTTATATTAACTCCTTGTAGGTAAATTCACTTTCAAATTCCTTTGCTTTTTTCCCACCCTTTTCTGTTAACCTATAACATTTTTGGATCGCTCTTCTCTGTTGGGTGGTCCCCTCTTCATTAGCATGAAGCTCTAATATCTGGACATAGCCTAAATCTGCTAATTTCCATAGTGTTCGAAATATTGATTTTGTGCCTTTATTGAGTACTCGACTCAATGTACCACAATGGCGTCCTTTAACTTCTGGTGGAATTTGATGGCTACAAATACCAGGACATGTTACACCAAGATCATTCAAGGTAGCTACCATAAGCTTTCTAACCCATTTCTGCTTGAATAATTCTTCTGCTTCTTGAGAAGTTTCCTTTGTAACTGTTGTCATTCTTATCGACTCTTTTTGATGATAACTAATTAATCAAACCACTTCTTCGAACAGGACTATAAAAAACGTCCATTTTTGTGTTTATTTCAACTATATTTAAATAAGCGTGTTATTAGATCAGACTTTCAATTGCCGCTATTTTTAATACCTCTTATAATCCAATCAATAAGTGCTTAAAGATTATATCTGAATAAAAAAGCCTTACATTTGTGCAATTTGAACATTATGTGTCATCCATTTTCTGAAATTTCCCAAACATCAATCAGTTTATAATTTGTCGTTCCAAGACCAAGATCTTCAGCCGCTTTAATCTGAACCATCGGATCTGCCCCGCAAATCGAAATAGCTTTAAATTTTTCTGTTCCTTTCTCTAACACGTTAAATTGTTCAGCTACGGATCCTGGAACTCCTGGTACTCTGTTTATAAGGTCAAAGGTAGCTTTATCTACAGCTACAGGATCCTTTGATGCTAGGATGCCCAGATCTGGGATAAATGGAATACCAGAGTTTGAATCTGTATCAGGATTAGGTGTCACTTCAATAATGAAATTATAATAAACCATCTTGCCATCCATCGCTTGGATAACGAATGAGGCTGCATCAGCTACTTTAGTTTGAAGATCTATTACCTGCTCCTGTGAAACCTCCAAAGCTAGCTGTGGGCACTTAACTATACATTTTCCACATCCAACGCATTTATTAGAATCAATAAAAACCGTTTCATTTATTTTAATAGCGTTCCATTCACACATCTGTTGACATAAACCACACATATTACATTTTTCCATGTTTACACTTGGTTGAAAATCTTCAAAAATGCGCATTTTCCCTTTTTTTGCTGTGCAACCTAAAGCCATATCAGCTATTGCGCCATAAAATCCAATGAAAGGATCACCAGTTACATGCGTGAGCATCATAAGTAGTTGACAGTAAGTTATTGTAGCACCGACTTCTAAAACACGGATTTTTTTCGCATTTTTATTCATTAAGGTCTTACTATCCATTCCGGTATAGCCTTCCGCCAGAAAAATCTCTGTTCCCAGACTTTCCATCGAAAAACCGTGTTGCCGACACTTATATGCCCATGCTGATGCATCATAGCGTTCTCCTCCCTTCCATAGACTCAGTGAGTCAATTGCGATTGGTATCGAGCGGAGTTTAAGAAGTTCATCAACCATTGTCCTGACCATTATTGGTCGTAAGTAATGAGTTGATGATGCATCTCCCGTTAGAAATCTAATTCCAGGTCGCGTAAATGTTTCCGTAGAAATCCATTCTCGTACATCTAGAAGTTCGAATAAGCGTTCTAAGGAAATTCTCATATTTTGCCAAGGAAAATATGAGGTTGCGGATGCGAAATAAACTTCAGCTGTTGTCAAATGAACAAACACTCCATTTTGAATAATAGAGAAATCAAAAATGTCCTTTTGTGAGGATACCTCTAAATTAGTTTTTTCTTTAAAAACATTATTGATCCTGATTCAAGCTTGTCTTGTGAAGAGATCTGGTCGTTCAAAATGCTTTAGAAAACCATTCCTGTGTTTTAGAATGGTTAAAAAGTTATAAAATTTGCCATAAGGACAAAACTACTCTAGAATAGGGACTAAAACCTTTGAAAAAAAGGAAACTGCGTTAAATACATTGATCCACTATGTTTGGATGCAACGCACGCAGTTTGGAAATGCTTTTGGGCAGTACTTCAAGAACGTACTCAACTTCATCTTCTGTATTTTTTGTGCTGACTGTTAATCTTAAACTTCCTTCCGCCTCATTATGTGATAAGCCCAGCGCAAGAAGAACGTGTGATGGCTCAGTCGAATGCTCCGAGCAAGCAGAGCCAGTTGATGCTGAAATTCCATTCATATCAAGATCTAAAACTAGTGCTTCTCCATTTATATAATCAAATCGGAAATTGGTATTATTTGGTAGCCTTTTAATTCGATGACCGTTAAGATATGCTCCTTCAATATCCAACACTCCTTCGATTAATTTGTCACGCAACCTAGTCATGTGTTGTGCATTAGCTTCAAGATCATTAGTTGCCAACTCCGCAGCTTTTGCAAAACCCACAATTCCTGGCACATTCTCTGTACCAGAACGAAGATTGTACTCATGTCCGCCACCATGTAAAAGTGGTTCGATAGGAATATCTTTCCTAATATAGAGTGCACCTACGCCCTTAGGTCCATGGATCTTGTGGGATGACATAGAGAGTAAATCGACTCCAAGTTTATTGACATCAACATGAAGTTTTCCAATGGATTGAACAGCATCAGTATGAAAAACAATATTATGTTTTTTGGCAAGTTTGCCAATTTCTTCAAGTGGCTCGATTGTCCCAATTTCATTGTTTGCATGCATTATGGAAATTACCACAGTATCAGATCTAATGGCATTTTGGACGTCGTCTATATTTATTAACCCCTCTTTGTCAACTGGTAAATAGGTTACTTCATAGCCTATTTTTTCTAAGAATTTAGAAGTTTTTAAAATTGCGCTATGTTCAATGACACTTGTAATAATGTGTTTACCTTCGTATTTATCAGAAAAAGCGATTCCTTTTAAAGCAAGATTGTCAGCTTCAGTACCTCCAGAAGTGAATATGATTTCTTCTGCTTCTGCTCCAATCGCTTTAGCTACAACTTGCCTAGAGTTTTCTACTGCCACACGCGCTTCACGACCAAAACTATGAATACTTGAGGCATTGCCAAACTGTTTAATAAAATAATCGGTTATTACTTCTGCCACAACCGGGTCAACTGGGGTTGTTGCAGCGTTATCCATATACACAACTTTCACAAAGATCCCCTCCAACATGATTTAAATAAATTTTGACGACTCATTAGGTTGAATGATGACATCTATAGTTTTTCACAAGTGCAAATAAACTTGTTGTCAAATAACTCCCGCTTTTAACTAAGCTTCTTTTTCTTAAACAGAGATGTACTAAGGTATTTCATGCCATCGTCGGGTAATATCGCAACAACTGTCTTACCTTCCCCTAACTCCTTTGCTTTCTGGAGTGCGATATACATAATTGATGCTGCACTTAATCCAATCAAGAGACCTTCTTCCTTCGCGACTCTCCGTGCGACCTCGAAAGTTTTAGGCAACTCTTCCTTCGATATCTCTATAATCTCGTCGAAGCACTCTCTTCTAAATAGTTGAGTAGGATAGGGCTCTCCTGGATTTCTTAAACCTTGAACACTTATGCCAAGCTTCGGCATGACGCCAATTATTTTTATCTTTGGATCATGCTCTTTAACACGCAGAGAAGTTCCAACTCCAGTCCCAGCAGTTCCAATGCCAACCACAATCATATTCACTTTTCCTTTAGTCTGTTCAAGGATTTCCTTACCAGTTGTTTCATAATGCGCCAATATATTCGCGGGATCTTTGAATTGATCTATATCTATATATTTATCCGGATTTTCTCTGAGTAACTCTTGCTTAAGTTCTACCGCGCCACCGGTACCTTTTACACCTGGCGAAAGTATTAATTCAGCTCCATAGGCCTTTATAACTCTTCTTCTTTCCACACTAACAGATTCAGGCATTACAATGGCAATTTTGTAACCCTTTGCTGCTGCGATCATTGCTAACGCAATCCCGGTATTACCAGACGTTGCCTCCAAAATTGTTTTACTATTACTTAATTTACCTGCAACATTCGCATATTCTAAGAGATATAAAGCCATCCTATCCTTTACCGAACCACCGATATTATACCACTCTAGTTTTGCATAAACAGTAGCTCTATTGGGATCTGTAAGATTGTTTATCTTTAACAAAGGAGTCTTACCAATTAAGTCTGTAATAGAATTTGCGACAATCATTTCATTATCTACCTTTTTTATGACATTGTCGTATTATTATGACAGTGTCATATTCATGGTTATATAGTTTACGGTGGTAATATTCTTAACGGTAACAAAGAACCAAGTGATCTTCTCTTAAAGCGAAATTGAATTTCAACAATCAAGGGAACATTTTCTTTAGAATAGGAGACTTTTTGATAAGGCTAATAATTTCAACGCTTTTAATGTCGTTTAATTTTAAAAAATGAGTTAATACGGAGAATTCAGAATGACACGGACTTATTACAATAAACTCGTAAGAGATAAAATACCAGACATAATTAGACAGCAGGGAAATCATCCCGAATATCATATCGAAAATGATAAAGCAGATTATTGTCAAGCATTAAGAGAAAAAATTCTGGAAGAGGCAATTGAGCTCAAAGAATCCCAAGACGTTAATGAACTTATTGATGTTCTGGAAGCAATTTATTGTTTAATTGAAGCTGAAAATCTAGAATTCACTATTGAAGAATTAAGAAAGAAAAAGAATATAGAACGTGGAAGTTTTAAAAAGCGCATTATTTTGGAGTATGTTGAAAGAAAATCCACATAGTAATGCAACAAAACGGAGAATGTACAGTAAGGTGTAGCGTTATCGTGAATGTCGTTAAACGTGGCTTTTATGCAATTCATTAAATTCCAATAAATGTGTGAACCTAATTAGAATTGACAAAAATGTGTTAACTCTCATTAAATCGTCTTAATCAGGTTTTTTTTGACTATTGCATTCAGAAAAACAGGATAAAACTTTGCATTATTTAAAGAAAGGAGAATCATCTCAGTTTTATTCATTCGACGCACTATTTTCTTCTCACCGTTTTTTGTAATCATTGTACGGAACTTTCCGGCGAGAATATTATATAATGATGAATCAAATGAATACGCATTTGTAACTAAAGGTATCTTTTCTCGATTTGTAGAATTGAAGGCGAGCAGATGTGTTTTATCGAAGATTTTGTATTTCTCTAGTATATTTTTCCGTTTTGTGAAGACCGAGAAGGGTCTACATGACACAGCAAACCACATATATTCATCAATTAGTCCAGAATCATAGTACAAACGAAAATCAAGTGCATTGTTAAAATGTAAAGGGAGAACGAGTTTATCTTGGTTATCAAGTATCTCTAAAGTCCTTTTTGCTATTTCTATGTTTTTCTCTTTGTATTCGTCACCAAACTTCCAGAATGGCACGTCCGGGACAATGAGATAGTCAACTAACTGCAACCATTTTTCTATTTTTACTATGAAATCTGACAATTTTTCAATTGCAAAGGGAGTTTTTCTTTGTATAATGCCGTTATCAAGCATAATTTCTTTGGCATGTGCTTTTCGTAAATTCTCTGCGTATTTAATAGCGCTTGGTCTAATAAGAACAGTTGGTAAAGGAACTTTGGTGATAAGTTCATACATTTCTTGGCATGATTCAAAATTTTCCTCAATAAGCGATAAATGTTCATTCATTGTTTCGAGGGTATTCTTTCCTGCAAATGAGTCGCTAAGAAAACAACATTGTTGATAACTTAATGAAGCAAAAAATTTCACAGGCATTTTCTGTCTGGTACTACTTTATTTTACTATCTTTTCTAAAGCGTCTTCAAGCATTTCCTTTGGCGGAAATTCGTGTGTTTTTTCTTTATAGATATAGAACCTGCAACCTGCTGATTTATAACTTGTAACATTTTTAGCCATTGGGTCAATGTCTTTGCCATCAATGTTTATTTGCGGGGAACCAAAGTAATGATGCTTTTCTGCATCTTCTTGGGTCTCAATTTTCATTAATTTTACTTCTACATCAATTTTTTTGTCTTTCAGAACTTGTTTTATCATTTCTAAAGTTCTTTCCCAAGTATGACATCCTTCGCTATATAATAATTCTATATTCATTTTTTGCCCTCCAAATTCAATAACTTCTTTATTTTTTCTTCATCAAAGCCCGCAATTATCTCAACAGTGTTCGATCGTGTAATTTCAATAACGGGGACAGCTATTTGCTTACTAATCTTTATCATTTCTGTTCGTGCTTTCTCGTCTTCGAGAACATTTTTATCTTCAAATTCAATCTCGTATTTCCTCAAAAGTTCTCTAGTTTTTTTGCAAAATGGACAATCTGGTGTAGAAAATAATCTGATTCTCATAATTCTTTCCTCTTTACTTTATTCTCCATTATAACAAATGAAATCACAGCAAGAAATGCGAGTGTTGCCCCATAAAGAAATGTTGCCATTGGATTGATGAAATCCCAGAGAAAACCAGCAATTACGCTTCCAGGAAGTACAGCAAGACCTATTGCCGTATGAAAGATACCTAATGCTGTTCCTTTAAAATCTTCGGATGCTAAATCTGATACAAACGCACGTTGATTTGATTCAACTAATGCAAATACAAAGCCATAAAGTATGAAAAGGATGACAAGATAAACAAGGGATAAGTTAAGTTGAGCGAAACCAATACAGACAAAGCCAAATAATGCATAGCCTACTATTAATACTGTTGGTCTGCCGACCTTATCTGATAATATTCCTGATGGAATACAAAATGCAGCATACACTATGTTAAGTATTACGTAAAGAAACAAGGGACCTATAATTGCTAATTCTGCCGAAAAAAACTGTTGTGCTCTAAGAATAAAAAAAAAGTAACTAAAATTGCCTAAGGCAAAAAGAGTTGCAATAATCATAAAGAATTTTAGAGATCTAGGCATTTCTTTAAAGCTGATATGTAAGCTTATCGACTTTGCTAGCGGTCTTGATTTTTTTTCTCTTAAAAAAATGAGTGGAATAAGAGCGATAAAAGCAACTCCTCCAGCTATAAGAAAGATGGTTCTAAAGCCTAAACTGTATAACATGATAAACAATAAGGCTAGGAGAGATCCAATGATCGCTCCGGCCGTATCAAACGCTCTATGAATCCCGAAGCCTTTACCTCTTTCATGTATAGATTCAGCAATAAGCGCATCTCGTGGGGCGGTTCTTATTCCTTTACCTAGGCGTTCAATCGGACGAAGGATTAACAAATGTTGCCAAATGGTCACGAAAGCAAAGAACAGTTTTGACACTGCAGATGTCTGGTAACCCGCATAAATGAGAATCTTTCTTTTTCCTAACTTATCAGAGAAATAACCCGAAAATACTTTCAAGATGCTAGCTACACTATCGCCTACTCCACCTATTAGCCCTAGGATGATTCCAGTTCCGCCAATTGATACAAGAAACAATGGGAGTATTGGAAGGATCATTTCAGAACTCATATCAGTTAGAAAACTAACAATACTGAGTAAAAGTACATTTCCAACTAAAATATTACTCCTTTGCCTTTTATCTGTAGCCAATTCTATATCCAGACTCCTAAATCGACATAAAGTAATTAAAATAACAATATAACTATTAGATTGCCATTCGAAATGTATTTTCTATATATTTATTTTCTATAAAGAAAATGTGCTTATAGAGTTTTGAACTCTTTAAAATATTAAAAATACTTCAAAATCTAAATAAAATAGAGATGGAAATCAAAAACTAGTCTTTCAAACAGTCTCATGTTTTGCAATAACATAGTTTAATCGTTTGTTCATCTCTTGTACGGCTTCAATGAATTTATTTGGTTCAGATGAGGTCATTGAAAATAGTTCTACTCGATTTTCATCAATTCCAATTTCATTTAGGATGCCCTTCGTGAAGTCCACTACAAGCGAAGCGATTGTATTTCCGCGAAGAAATTGACATCGTTCTTCAGGGCAACTTGCAAGCATAACGCCGTCTATGCCCTCAACAAAGGCCTTTAGTATATCTAAAGGAGAAATTCTGCCAATACAAGGAACTGAAGCGACTAAAACATTAGGAGGATATTGCCAATTATTAATTCCTGCTAGATCAACTGATCCATAGGCACATTCAGTACACACAAATGCTAAGATGGTCTTTGTGGCATCTCCTTCCAAGTTCTTTTTTGTTGAAATTAGTGTTTCTATCTGTCTGAAGAGTATATCTCTCTCATAATTAGTTAATTGTGCTGCACCTGTAGGACAAATAGCAGCACACACTCCGCAGCCCTCACATTTAAGTTCATTAATTATTGCTAGATCCTTCGCTTCATCAAAATCTATGGATTCAAATGGACAGAGTTCAACGCATGCCTTGCAGCCGTCACATGCCTCTTCATCAATTTTTGATACAAGAAGATCTGCTTGGAAAATGGTATACTTCAGATACTTCAATACTTTGAAAGCTGTTGCACTTGCGTGTGTCAATGTTTCTTTTATGAACATTGGTTCTATTGCTGAACCACATAAGAATATTCCCTTCGATTCCGATTCGCTAGTTTTTATTTTTGCGTAAAGGGGATTGAAGAAATTAGATTTCGGGGAAGGGTTTTTACCTATCCCTAGCTTCTCTTTTAGATCCTCAGAACCTGCAGAAGGTACTAATGCACTGCTTAAGACAACCAAATCTGTATCTAGTGTAATTATTTCTCCAGTAAATGAATTCTCTAATTCCACACTTAGATGATTCGCCGCTTGCTCGATATTAGAAACGCGTCCATGAAGAAATAGGACGCCTAGTTTTCTTGCTTGTTCATAATAATCTTCGTACGCATACGGTGTTCTTATGTCTATGAAGGAAATTGCTGCATCAATTCCTTGCTCTCTTAGTAAGATTGCATTCTTAATAGAGCTAACACAGCATAATTTTGAACAATACTCATTAAATCTTGAATCGCGAGAGCCCACACATTGAATAAAGAGTACTTTCTTAGGTTGCTCGCCGTTTATAAGGACTTTACCGTTTGTAGGGCCTTCAGGATCCAAATAATTAACTAGATCACTCTGAATAAGTACATTAGGATATAATCCATATCCAAATTCTTTCAGGCTAAACGGTTTAAACTCTTCCATACCAGTTGCTACTAAAATGGCACCAACCTTCAGAACGTTCTCGTTTATTCCGTCAATAAAAACTTTATAATTCCCTGGAACTCCAGCAACACTTTTTACTTCGCTTGACGTGAAAATTTTGATCTGTGGGCTTGCGGCAACACTTTGTAAGAGTTCTTGAAATGCTTTATAATCTTCTTCTCCTCGAATCCTAGTGATTTTTCGCACCCTTCCTCCAATCTCATGGGAGCGTTCAATAATAGAGACCTCTATACCATTACTAGCTAAATCTAATGCTGCTTGTAGACCTCCAATCCCACCTCCAATAATTAAAACAGATTCTTGTGGAGAGACCATCTTCTTTTCAACAGAACTTGCTAGACTTACTTTTTGTATTGCTGCATTGATTTGAGCAATAGCTTTTGTTGTTGCCTCTTTTGGCCATTGTTTGTGAGGTAGTGCACATTGCTCTCTTAAATTCGCAATTTCTACGAAATCTGGGCTTATGCCAATTTGCTGCAGTTCTGTTTTAAATCTTGTCTCAAAGAGTTTTGGTGTACAGGCCGCAATGACTACCTTTGTAAGATTATTTTTCTTGATAGATTCTTTAAGAAATTCAAGCCCGTCACTTAAACAAGCTGTATCATGTTGTTCTATTAATAATTCCTCATTCTTAGATAAATAGTCTATAATTGCGTTATAATCTACGGTTTCACTTATCTTAGAGGCGCAACTACAGAGAAATACGCCAATGCGTTGATTTTCTGAGGTCACTTCACTTCACCTTTCTGGAGAGGATTATTTCGTCTTAAGATCGCCATGCTAACAGCATTAGCTTGTTCAATGGTTGAGGGAATATCTTTTGGTTCTTGGGCGGCTCCACAGACATAAACATTCTCTATATTTGTATAAATGCTTTCTTGAGCTCCAGTTGTTGGAAAGAATCCATAATCATCTAATTTAATACCTAGCATCTCAGCCAGTTTTCTTATGCCTTTAGATGAAACAAGAGCGGCACTAAGAACGACTAGATCAGTTTCTAGATCCATAATCTCGTCAGTTTGGATATCTGAAACATAAACATGCACTTTTTGTGTCACAGGGTCCTTCTCAACGTGGCTAACTCTGCCTTTGATGAATCTGACACCTAGCTTTCTTGCCTGCTCATAGTAGTCCTCATAAATAAAGGGCGTCCGAATGTCAATATAAGCAATATTTACGTCAATTTCTTGCTCTCTAATTAGGAGTGAATGTTTAAGAGCATACGTACAGCATAAACTTGAACAATAACTATTTAATCTTTTGTCTCTTGACCCAACACATTGTAACATAGTTACATTCTTTATTGGAGCACCATCTTTCTTTAGAAGTTTCCCCTTAGTCGGACCTTGTGGATCTACTAATCGAGCAAGTTCTACTTGTGTAATTACTTCATCAAATATACCATATCCATACTCTTTTAGAGGGCTAGGATCAAATTCTTCAAAGCCTGTCGCTATAACAACCGAACTGAATGTTTTTTCAATGGTTTCCCGTTCTTCTGTGAGATCTATTGCGTCTGTTGGGCAAACTTCTACACATTTAGCACATTCTTCGAATAAGCATGTATTTGGATCAATTACGTAAGAATAAGGAATCGCCTGGGACGCAGGCAAATAGACCGCTTTTCGAGTATCTAAATTAAGATTTGTAGGATTAGATACCTTTACTGGGCATATATCTGCACACTTATCGCACATAATGCATTTTTTCGCGTCTACAAATCTCGGCTGTCTTTCCAGTGATACCTTAAACTTTGAATTAAGTTTCTCAACTGCCACAAGTTGTGTTTGAGTAAGCAATTCTATATTTGGATGCTCTGTGATACCGCATCTGTAAAAACATTTCCTAAATCCACCACGAGAAAAAAGTCTGTCCGATGACGAGACACAAAGGGCGCAATCATCTGTTGGAAAAAATCTGAAGAGTTGTAACGCGTTACCACCGAGAGTTGGTGCTTTTTCAATTAAAGAAACTGGAACTCCAAAATCGCCTAGTTCAAGTGCTACATGAATTCCTGCAATTCCTCCACCAATTACGAGTACAGGTGGCGGTCCAGAAGTGACATGTTCATTCAATGGACTTCCTCGCTTTTGAATACTAAATAATAATTCTTTAAGAGGTAATAAGGTGCACCTTGTCATTACAGAAGTTGTATTTAAAGCCTTACGTATTACTCTTTGTAAAAGTTATGCTTAAAAAATTGTGGATATGGACACTCTAGCCGCTAAATCCTCGAAATTAAAAAAAGTATGAGACAGCAAACTTTAATACAAAAAGAAAAAAAGTTTTATTGTTTTTTGATCTCTTCCTGAATCAGACAAACAATGCCAAGTCAACTAATCGATGAGAGTAGCCCATTTCATTATCATACCACGCCAGCACTTTTACGAGATCACCCTCAAGAACTGATGTGGAAATGCCATCCACCGTTGCTGAGTGTGGATTTCCAATGAGATCAGCAGAGACGAGAGATTCTTCAGTATAATCCATGTATTTGCCCATAGGACCTTTTACAGCTTTCTTAAAGGCATTGTTGACGTCCTCGACAGTCACGCTTTTTTCGGTTTCTACAATAAGATCGACTAATGACGCATCTGGCACCGGCGCGCGTATAGATATCCCGTCCATTTTGCCTTGCAATTCTGGAATAACTAACCCAATTGCGCTTGCCGCTCCAGTCGTAGTCGGAATCAATGATACCGCTGCTGCACGGGCTCTTCGTTTATCCTTGTGCGGAAAATCAAGTATCCGTTGATCGTTCGTATATGCATGAATTGTAGTCATAAACCCTTTTTTAATCCCGAACTCATCCAATAAAACTTTCGATATTGGTGCAAGGCAATTTGTTGTACAACTTGCATTTGAAATGACATTATGACTCGCCTTATTATATGCGTCTTCGTTTACGCCGAGTACGATGGTTACATCAGGATCTTTAGCTGGAGCTGAGATAATCACCTTTTTAGCGCCTGCTTCTAGATGTTTAGATGCATTTTGGCGATCTCTAAAAATTCCTGTGGATTCTACAACTACGTCTACACCAAGATCTCCCCAAGGCAATTTTGCGGGATCCTTCTCTGCAAAAAATCGGATTTCCTTGCCGTCTACTATAAGGGCATTCTTTTCTGCTCTAACCTCTGCTGGAAGTACTCCATGTATTGAGTCATATTTGAGTAGATAGGCCATTGTGTCGACATCCCAAAGATCGTTGAATGCAACAAATTCTACATTCTTATTTTCTAGCCCTGCTCTAAACATACATCTTCCAATTCTTCCAAAACCGTTAATTCCCACTCTAACTGGCATAAATTTTCCTCCTATAATGCCGTCTTTTACGTTTACCTGTTTCTCTATAAATATATATAGTGGTGAATTTTAATTTGTTGAAACCGGTATCTTAACAAATATAACTTTATTCCGTAATTTGTTAGTTAGAACAAAGCACTATAAGTGTTCGAAATTAGATCAAGTAATAGTAGGCGGAAAATTTAATGCCTGATAAAAACAGTAAATCAGAGAACGAGGAAATCCAAAGTAAGAGAGAAAAATTAGTCGATTTAATAAGAAAAATCGCATTAAAAAAGCCTGAAAAAGTAATAGCTGTTCCAGAAGGTCTCCGTGGATTTGGAAAAGTAACTGCGCTACAAAGCATTTGCATAGGATGCCATAAATGTGAAGAAGTCTGTCAACTTGATGCCCCGCTTATAGAAAACAAATTTGACTTGCCTAGCCTTTTTGAAGACAGCGGGGAAATAAAATCAGAAAATAGACGCCTTTTAATAAATTTTATCAAACAGTTAGCGGTTAAAAAACCTTTAGAAGTGATATCACTCCCAGCGCCGCTGAGAGGATTTGGTAGATTGTGTGTTTCCGGTAGAAAATGCATTACCTGTGGCGATTGTGAAGAAATATGCCCGGAAAAAGTAATTGAAATAAAACCAATATTTGATCTGGGTCTTATTTTTCAAGAATGATATTTCGTGTAGAATTATTTTCAATGAATTGAAAATTCGTCCTTCTCTATCCGATCGCCAACTTTTCGTACGTAATCACCGTGAACTCGGATAGGTATGGGAGCGGGTGAGTCAAGCAACTCAACTGTAACTTCTTCTTTTACCTTATCTACTCTTGTGACCTTTGCTCTCGTGCCTTTAAATGGCCCTCCAGTGACCTCAACTATGTCTCCTTCGGTCAAGCCCTCAACTACAGGTTTGGGAATCAGGAAATGCGAGAGTTCATTAATATTGGTTTTTCCTACAGATCCTCTTACATGTGAAATTCCAGAAATAGCTTCATCAATGGCATCTCTCTTTGACGTTTCGATGAAGATATATCCTCTTAGAGTTTCAGGCACTAGGATAGATTGTATAGTTAGATCATGTATTTCAACACGATTAGCAATTAGCTCTGCCACTGATTTTTCTTGACCTATTGTTGTTCGTATTGTATAAATTGAGGTACTTCGACGTTTTCGCGTTACCTCAGGTTTTTCTTGAGTTTCCATTAAAAATACGCTCCTTAGGCTGTCGGAGGTGTAAAACCAACTACTAAGGTGAAGATAAGTTTAATTATAAACGCTATAAGACCTATAGCAACCATGCCAAGTAGGCTAATTCTAAGGCTAAGCCAAACTTCTTTTCTTGAAGGCTTTTTTGCAAGACGTGCCATTCTCATAAAGTCTGATCTCACTTTCTTGAAATCTATCATGAAAATCCTCTCTCGTGTTTAAGTTTTTCACCAATCGATAAGCATGGATCTTTGTATACTATTTATTCTAATGAACAAGTCCTTAAAAAGACTGTATTTTTGTAATTACATTTGATTAAAAAAGGTTGCGAAAGCAACTATTATCATAGTTGATGCGTATAGATAGTCTATCTACAATACAGTAATGTTACTTTTCTTGATATTCCATTACTGTTTTTAATTATTATGTCAAATGTGTACAAAAAATCAAGATTCTGTTAAGGATAGAAGGAAATGACAGAACTTATACCTAGTATCTTAATTGTTGGAGTGGGCGGTGCAGGAAATCATATAGTAACGCGGTTATGTGACAATGGTCTCTTTGACAATGTTCAAGCACTGGGAACACTGGGGATAGATACTAATGTCCAAAATCTTAACAATACAACTTGTGATACAAAGCTTGCAATTGGTAAGAAAGTTTGCAAAGGATTAGGTGCTGGAAAGGATCCAAAAAGAGGAAAAGCGGCTGCAAAAGAAAGTATCACCGAAATTAGAAATCATATTCAAGCAGATATCGCTTTTTTGATTGTAGGATTAGGAGGAGGAACAGGCACAGGTGCTGCTCCAATAATTTCACAAATTGCTAAAAATAAAGGAATTTTGACCGTTTGCATTTCAACTCTTCCGTTTGATGTAGAAGGAAAAAGGCGTATGGATTTCGCTTTAGCTGCTTTAGAGGAGATAATGACGGTTACTGACGCAATTATCGTAATCCCGAATGAGAAACTCTTGAAAGTCGCTCCAAACTCATCTTTAGAGGAGGCTTTTCGACTAGCAGACGATTTAGCTATTAACGGCGTTTTAGCTATCGTTGAATTGGTTGCAACGCCAGGTCGAATCAATGTAGACTTAGCTGATTTACGAGCACTATTTTCATTAAGCAAAAAACCGACAGGTATTTCAATAATCTGGAGAGGTGTATCAGAGGAAGAAAACCGAGAAAAACGCATAACAGAAGCCGTAAAAACTGCTATGGAATTTCCTTTTATCGATGTTGATCTTTCTCATGCGCGGGGAGTTATCGTCAATATTACAGGTAGTCCCGATCTTACACTTAAGGAAGCGCAAGAAATCGCTCAATATGTCGTAAATGAACTTGATGAAAACGTTCAAGTCATCTGGGGGCATATTATAGACGAAAAATTAACTGATACTGTAAAAGTAACCACTGTTATTTCAGCAGTTGAAATAGATCTAACTAATTTTATTGAATAACTTTAAATGTTTTTAAAATAATTATCTGTTTTAAGTATAATTTTAAATCCCTTAATTAGTTTTTTCCCGCGCTTTCGCTACTTTTAGTGCAATTAGTGCTGCCGCTGTACCTGCCCCGATTCCATTGTCTATATTTACTACCATTACTCCAGGTGCACAGGACTGTAACATTGAATTAAGGGCAGCTATTCCTTTACCTCCTAAACCATAGCCTACAGGACTTGGAACTCCAATTACAGGAATATCTACAAGCCCAGCAACAACTGAGGGTAATGCGCCTTCCATTCCTGCCACAACGACAAGCGCATCGACATCTTCTTCAAGCATCGTTTTTAGATGAGGCAATAATCGATGTAATCCTGCAATTCCTACATCATAGGCAGTGTATGCAGAAACGCCCATTGCTTCTGCAATGAGACGCGATTCTTCGGCTACAGGTATGTCCGAAGTTCCCGCAGCAAAAATCCCGATTTTCCCTGGAAACTTTTTGTATTTATAGCCTTTTTTTTTCACGATCGCCATCCGTGCGCGTTCATTAACCTCAATTTCAAATGAATCGGGAAGGATAGGTTTTATCTCTTCGATAACTTCATCAGAAATTCTAGAAACTAAAGTATAGCCACTTTTACTTGCCATTTTGACTGCAAGCAGGGCGGCGTCTTTAGGACGTTTTCCTTCTGCTAATATTACCTCAGGAATGCCAGTTCTTGCTTGACGATACAGATCCAGTTTTGCAATGTCATCAACTTCTTCAATCGCTGTTGAAATAAGATCCCCCTTCAGTAACTTCTCTGCCTCTTCAATACTTAGTTCCTTGCATGCTATTTTCTCTAAAATCTCTTTTAGGTTCATTGAATACACCAGATCTTAAGTTTCTTAATGTGTTTATAAAGTTAAGGATCTATTAAATGATCAATAGATCTTAAATAGAAATCTTAAAAATTGACTATTAATTTAAAAAAAACAGTTTTCTTTTTATGATAATCTAATGAGGTAGAAGGCAGGAGGTACTTGTTTGATACACTCAGCCAGTCAAAAAATCACTTTTATTGATTCTAGTATTGCGGGGATTTCTGGAGATATGTTACTTGGCGCGTTAGTCGATGCTGGGGCTAATCAGGCGAAAATTACTAAATTAGCAGAGGTAATTCCCGAATTTCTTTCTGATTGTAAAGAAATTACCATAGATTTTGAAGAAGTTAATCGAAGCGGTATTCAAGCAACCAGGATCGGAATTAATATTCTTGAACATATTCATCATCGGGAAGGTGCAACGCTTTTAAATGCATTAACACGCATTCTTCCTGAATTTGACCTATCTAAAGAGGCAAATGATTTTGCAATCAATTCATTAAAAACGTTAATTCAAACAGAAGCTTCTGTTCATAATGAACCCTTTGATCATGTTCATCTTCACGAAGCGGGCTCAGCAGATACAATTATTGATGTGGCTGGAATCGCAATCGCTCTTGATTCTCTCGATTTGTTCAATTCAAAGATTTATGGAACACCTCCTTCCATTGGTGGAGGGATAATCAAAATTGATCATGGGACTTATCCTGTGCCCCCACCAGCTACAAGCAAGATCCTGCGCGACTATAGTATCCCTTTCAAAGGAGGACCTGTTGAGAAGGAATTGGTTACCCCTACAGGTATTTCAATATTAGCAAATCTTGTTACAAGTTTCGCTACAGTATATCCTGCAATGACCATTAAAACAGAAGGATATGGTGCTGGCAAGTATGAGTTTCATGGCATTCCAAACGTTACAAGAATTATTATTGGAGATGCAGCTAATCAGAAGTTTTTTGAGGATGAGATAGTTAAGCTTGAAACAAATGTTGATGATGTTACAGGAGAAACTTTAGGTTATACCATGAATAAACTGCTGGAAAATGGAGCTTTGGATGTTAGTTATTTGAACACTGTTACAAAAAAGAATCGTCCAGGTTATTTAATCTCTGTGATTTCCAAACCCAAAGATAGCCTCAAGTTAACATCCATTTTATTCGAAGAAACGGGTACACTTGGAATCCGAACCATCCCTGGCATCAAGCGGTTGATCCTCAGTCGCAGTGTCGAAAAAATTACAATTACGGTTGATGGTAAAGAATTTTATATAGGAATCAAGATCGGAAAGGATTCTGACGATAATGTTCTCACAATAAAACCTGAATTCGAGGACATAAAAGATATAGCTAAAGAAACAGGAGAGTCAATGAAAACTATTTCTGAGATTGCCTTAAAGAAAGCCAGTGAAAAATTCGGCACATAACTTTCGATGAAGTATCAAAAAGATAAGGAGTGTTGAAAATGTCAAATCTGGAAGAAATAGTTGCAACAAATCTGAAAAAGAAACCGAGCATACACGAATCAGTTTTTATTTCACCCTCAGCTAATGTTATTGGGGATGTAGAATTAGCGGAAAACGCTTCTGTTTGGAATTGTGCAGTCGTGAGGGGGGATGTAGGACGGGTTGAAATCGATAGGTTCTCTAATGTGCAAGATAATTGCGTCATACATCCTGGATGGACTCGTGAAAGGGATACAGGGATTGATGTGCGCATCGGCCAATACGTCTCAATCGCACATGGCGCAATTATACATGGTGCCACTATAGAAGATAATGTTATTGTAAGCATGAACGCTACAGTTATGAATAATGCCAAAATCGGCTCTAATTCTATTATTGGCGCAGGTGCGGTAGTTACACAGAATGCTGTCATTCCAACAAATAGTATCTGTTTCGGTATTCCTGCAAAACCTGTCAAAACAGTGAATGAAGAGCAATTGGAATTGATAAGGTGGAATGCAAAGGAATACTACAAACTTGCGCGAAGTTATTTGAGATTAAAATAATTATCTTTTTCAATGGTTTTAAAGAGTTTCAAGATAGATTTGTTTCAAGTCATTGTATTCCTCAATGATTAAGGATTTTATCGGCCTCTGTTGAAATCTTTATGAAAAGATGTGAAAAAGAGGTTGCTTTAACATAATTATCCCAGAAAACTCTATGGATTGCTCTTTCGATTGATTCATGTATTATTGTATTTGCTAAATCTCTTGGTTTGTGGTTACATGGACTTGTCAAAAAGATATAAATTGTATCTGTTTTGAGATCATAGTATCCACATCTAGTTGCTGTAGACCCTACTTCCTTTTTTACATATGGTGGTACTTTTGGTTCACGTATACCGCAAAAAATTATAGGAACTCCATGTTCTGATTTCATTGATTCCATAAATAAGACCTGCCTAGTACAACTAAACAAGTTCTATAAGAAGGAATTCTCCCCTAACTATCTCTTTTCTTATTATAGGTTCCATACGTTGTATTTCGCATTTTTCATATCTGCAAACTTGAGTTATTGACTTTAAGTACAGATCTTCTTTCTAAATCGATCCTTAATAAGCAGTTTTCCCTGAATTGTCTGCTTATTCATATTTTTATGTATTAATACACCTATATATTCTTTTCGTCATCTCTTCTTTATTTCGCGGATTTCAAGTTCTCAAGCAGCTAATTATCATGATCGATCATTACAAACAAAAATAATGCGCGCCTTTTACGTAAAAATTTAATGCAATACAGTGGAGACTCATCCATCAATTAAACAATAGATTTCTTAATTTCCGTCTCGGAGATGGCTCAAATCTGATATTCAATGTGTAATTTCTTCTCGATATGCATGCTGATGCATATTTTAATATACTAATGTATATATATAAGAATACTCATAAATAAAATCTAGACTTTTTCTTCGATACAAAATACCCCCGATTAGGAGGTATGTGAAAAAATATATTCGAATAGGAGGAAATATGAAAAATGGCAAACGGATACATGGGTAAATGGGTCGATATTGACCTAAACAAGAAGAGTGCTGTAATTAAAGATGTTGACATGGATTTTGCCAAAACCTGGGTCGGAGGACGAGGTGTCGGTGTTAAAATTCTTTATGATCGCTTGAAGGCAGGAGCAGACCCACTCTCACCAGACAATATAATCGTCCTTGCAACGGGTCCAATAACAGGTACAGGTGCTCCGAGTTCTGGACGATTCGTTAGTATTACAAAGAGCCCACTAACAAACACGGTACACGATTCGCACTGCGGTGGAGACTTCGGTCATGCACTTAAAGCTGCGGGGTTTGATTGGCTCGTCATCACTGGCAAAGCTGATAAACCGACTTGGATCTTCTTAGATGATGGAAAAGTGGAGTTTAAAGATGCATCAGCCCTTTGGGGCAAAGATGTTTTCGAAACAGAAAAAATGCTTCTTGAAGAATTAGATCCGAGTGCTAAAGGTCAGAGCATGGAAAAACTCACGCGCAACTCGATTGGTGTAGCATGCATTGGACCCCCTGGAGAAAATATGAAACGCCTCGCGGCTATAATGAATAGATTTTATCGTGCCGTTGGAAGAGGTGGACATGGGGCAGTTATGGGTTCAAAGAACCTAAAGGCTGTAGTGGCAAGAGGAAAACAAAAAGTCTCCTTATATGATGAGGATGCATACAGGGCAGCTGTGAAAAAGAATGAAGATGAAGCAATGAAAGTAAGCGATGTAACAAAGCCAGGAGGAGGACTTAATACGCTTGGTACAGCCCTGCTTGTTAACATTATAAATGGTGCAGGAATTTATCCCACTAGAAACTTCCAGACAGGTGTATTTGAGGGTGCTGAGATTACTTCTGGAGAATATCTAAAGGAAAAACGATTAATCAAGCCTGTTGGTTGCAAAGGATGTAGAATTATGTGTGGGCGATGGTCTAAAATCGAAAAAGGACCTTTTGCCGGAACTGAAATGGAAGGACCTGAATATGAGAATATGTGGTCGTGGGGTGCTGATTGTGGCGTAGATGACATTGACTATGTGATGACAGCACATCACTTGTGTAATTTATACGGGCTCGATGCGATTCAAGCGGGTACGACGACTGCATTCGCTATGGAGTGCTTTGAGAAAGGCATTATCACCACAGAGGATACGGGTGGTATCGAACTCACATTCGGAAACGCTGATGCTATGATAAAAATCGCCGAACAAATAGGTAAAGTAGAAGGAATTGGCAAAATCCTTGCAGATGGTGAAGTAGTTGCCGCAAGAAAATGGGGCAAAGGTGCTGATAAGTACGCTATGGTGACAAAAGGACAAAGCATGCCAGCTTATGACCCGAGGGGATCAAAAGGACATGGACTTGCATATGCCACATCTAATAGAGGCGCATGCCACATACGTGCTTACATGATCAATCCAGAAATTTTAGGTGCACCTGAACAATTGCCGAGGTTCGATCCAGGCCAAAAGACGATCGATATGTTAATTGCCTTCCAGAACTTTGTTGCACTTCTAGACTCCAGTCTTCTTTGCCTGTTTGTTTCTTTCGCCATGGGTAATCAGGAGTTTGCAAACTTACTAAAGCCAGCCACTGGCTGGAACTGGACTGCCGATATGGTCGATGAGGTTGGCGCACGCATTTGGAATCTTGAACGAATGTTTAATTCACGAGAAGGATTTGGCAGAAAGGACGACACTTTAGCTACCAGAATGCTTGAGGAACCTATGCCTGAAGGACCAGCAAAAGGACATACCGTGCCAATCGATAAACTGTTGCCGATGTACTACGAGACTCGTGGATACGATAATGAAGGCAAACCGACTGAAGAAACACAGAAAAGATACGGCCTCGCATAAAAACGAAAAAATCCCTTTCCTTTTTTTTTCCTGTTTTTCTTAACATTTCTTAGATTAAAAAAACAAAAAAAGTTTTGAAGAAGTTTAAATGACTCGTATCGACTACTTACTTATTAGAATGAATGAGGTGGCATTACCTTATGTTGAGCCAACGACGCTTTAGAGGAACAAATTTTCCAGGCGTGGTATTTTCAAATTCTGCAGTATGCCTTGAAAGCATGGGGATAACTCTTACAAAAAAAGAAGTGCTGAAAGAAGAAGATATCGACTTTGAAGGTATCATAGAAGGTACTCAGATAAGTCCTGCAGGTGAGGTTATTATCCGACTTAAAATCTATGGGTGGCGTGATATGGATCATCATATGGGGTTCTGGCCAACAACCATAACTACTGATCTCATGATCGAAACATTTGAACTCTCTAAGAACGAGAAAGAACTCCCTGACACTCTAAATGCGAAAGTTTTACATGATGAATTTAATAATCGTATCAATCTATATGTTTGGCATACTGCTGGCTAATCATCTTGTATCTTTATTGTCGTATGGCAACCCAGAAAAAACTTTATACAAAAGTATTATAGCAAATTTGAAGTGAACTCATTACTCCATTACAACGAAGAAGATACCTTTCCATAAAGAAGAATGTAGTTTTTGTGATCGATACTTTTTAAAGACCACACAGTTATTGAAATAATTATTTAAATTTACTATACTCTACCAAAAAAGAGGAAAAACATCCATTTCCAATTAAAATCTTTGAAATCGGAGTATATTCATATATTTGATTTTAAACCTGTTTTATTTCCTTAAAAAACCTAAAAAGCGCTTATTTGCAATTTAATTTTTAGAAGTAAGAGTATATTTGTATACTTCAGATAGCTTAATGTATTTTACGTCAACTCGATTTTTAATGATGTTCTGTCTCTGAAATTTTTTTAATTCGATGGTTAATGAATCTACTCGTTACTAAGTTCATTTTCATCGATATGCATAATGATTCATATCACTCTGAGCCTTAACGTTAATGCTTTTATATAACCTTTCACCATAAAATAGGTCACACTCCTTTTTTGATACAACTTTGTATCTCAAAACGTTTTGAGTTAGGAGGAAATATGAAAAATGGCAAGAGGATATATGGGAAAGGAAGCGTGGATTAACCTATCCACAGGGAAAATAGAAATCAAAGACATTGATTACGACTTTGCAAAGAAATGGCTTGGCGGAAGAGGTGCCGGAGTTAAGATCCTTTATGACAATTTGAAGCCAGGAACAGACCCACTATCACCAGACAACATCATCGTGTTCGCGACTGGACCATTGACAGGAACAGGCGCTCCCAGTTCTGGACGATTTTGTACTGTTACAAAGAGTCCTTTGACGGGAACAGTCCACGATAGCCACTGTGGTGGTGATTTTGGTCACGCCCTTAAAGCAGCTGGATTTGATTGGCTTATCATTACAGGAAAAGCCGCTAAACCAACAATGATTCTGTGTAATGATGGAAAAATAGAGTTGAAAGATGCATCGAAATACTGGGGTAAGAGTGTTTTTGAGACGGAAAAAGGAATTCTTGCAGAATTAGATCCATCTTCAGCAGGAAAAGATATGGAAAAACTCGTCAGAAATCCAATTGCTGTCGCTAGCATTGGACCGCCAGGCGAGAATAAGAAAAGACTTGCCGCAATAATGAATAGATTCTACCGTGCCGCTGGAAGAGGTGGACACGGAGCTGTTATGGGTTCAAAGAATCTAAAAGCTGTAGTGGCAATGGGCAAACAAAAGGTCCCTATGAATGATGATGCTGCATACAAGGCTGCGGTTAAAAAGAACGAAGACGAAATAATGCAAACAGGTGACGTAACAAAGATCGGCGGAGGCCTATACACACTTGGTACTGCTCTGCTGGTGAATATCATCAATGGTGCTGGAATCTACCCAACACATAACTTCCAAATGGATGTATTTCCTGGCGCTGAAATTACCTCAGGTGAGCATCTAAAGGAAAACCGCTTGATCAAGAATGTCGGTTGCAAGGGCTGCAGAATCATGTGCGGACGATGGAGCAAGATAGAAAAAGGACCTTATGCCGGAACTGAGTGTGAAGGATTCGAGTACGAGACCACATGGTCTTGGGGCGCGGACTGCGGTTGTGACGATATCGACTATGTTTTGACAGCACATCATATTTGCAACGAGTATGGGCTTGATGCAATTCAGGCGGGTACAGCGTGCGCATTCGCGATGGAATGCTATGAAAAAGGAATTATAACAAAAGATGACACAGGCGGAATTGACCTCAAATTCGGAAATAATGAGGCCATAGTGAAGATTGCAGAAATGATGGGTAAAGTCGAAGGAATCGGTGCCTTATTAGCCGAAGGTGAAGAGATGTCAGCTAAAAAATTCGGCAAAGGTGCTGAAAAGTACGCAATGACAGTCAAAGGCCAAAGCATGCCTGCTTATGATGGAAGAGGTGCAAAAGCACACGCACTTGCATATGCAACCTCCAATAGAGGTGCATGTCACTTACGTGCTTATATGATCAATCCTGAAATCTTAGGTGCACCTGAGGCATTAAATCGATTCGCTCCAGACCAGAAGTCAATCGACATGTTGATTGCATTCCAAAACGGTGTTTCAGTGATGGATTCTTCTCTGGTTTGTCAGTTTGTGACCTTCTCCATGTGGATGCAGGAATTTGCCAACCTATTAAACCCAATAACTGGCTGGAACTTCACTGCTGAAAGTTTGGATGAAATGGGTGCTCGCATCTGGGCTCTTGAGAAGAAATTCAACATCCGAGAAGGATTTGGCAAGAAGGACGACACCTTACCAACTAGAATACTTGAGGATCCAATACCAGCAGGACCCTCAGCGGGAAACACGGCGAAAGAAGGAATGGACTTACTAGAGACATACTATAAGACACGCGGATGGGATTCGAACGGTAATCCACCATAAATCCAATAAAAAGTATTTAATCGAGTAAAAAACTCTTTTTTCCCTTTTTTTATTTTTTTCTGGTTTAATTTGTTGTTTTTATGGGATTTAGTAACTAGTTCTTAAGAGAATTATCTCAAATAAGAGAAAATGCTTGTTAGATCGAATATGAAAAGATATTTAAAAGAATCTTATATTAAAGTCACAAATTAACGCGATTAATAGCCGACGTTACACATAATTGATAAGGTGATATTATGATAATCGAGCGACGCTTTAGGAGTACAAAGGTTCCAATCCAGGTTTGGAACAACACTATCTTGTGTCTTGAGCGGATAGGTGTAACTCTCTCGAAAAAAGAAATACTGAAATATGAAGGGGATGATTTTGATGGTATCATTCAAGGTACTCGGCCAGGTTCTCAAGGACAGGTGTATGTTCGAGTTAAAATCCATGGATGGCGAGACATGAACCATCATGGTGGCTTTTGGCCAACATCATTGACTTCCGATCTTATAACTGAAACATATGAACTCTCTGAGAACAATGAAGAACTCCCCGACACTCCAGATGCGAAAGCCCTAAATGAACATTTTAATGACAATATAGGCAAATATTACTTGTGGGGTACTTCAGGTTAGTATTTTTTGCGTCCTATATATACAAAAACCTCTAAATTTCTTTTTTACTTTATTTCAATCTCTTGCTAGCATAACAATCTAAAAAACGAAAAGAGAATGCGAATTCTAAGATCTCTCTAAAGTGTTCAATAACCAGTATCGAGATAATCCTATCCTCCACCACTCGGCGGAAAGAGTGCGATGAGATCGTCATCCTTTAGTTCTGTTTTTGGGCCTTGTAAATTCCTTACATTTGTTCCGTTGACGAACATAATCAAACGATTAGTTAATTGATTTGTTTCGGGATCAATAAATTTTTCTTTTACCTCTTCACCATAATGTTGGATGAGTGCGTTGATTAAATCCTCTACAGTACAATGATCTAATGTGAATTGTCTGCTTGCTTCCTTCACGACATTCGTTCTCAATATGCCATAAAATTTGACAGTAACATCAATCATCTTCATTCCCCAATATTATCTTGGTAGATACCTTAACAGATTTTATTATTTTGGCAATAAATTACTTTATTCAAATGTTCGGTTTATAATTATTTTTCTAGGTTTTAATTCTTAATGAGAAAAAACATTAACTTGTGAATTGAAATAATTGGCAAATCGGATAATATCGGTCTCAGACATGTTTTCAGTCTCATAACCAAGACGAGAACTGAGTGGTATACCTAATGCAAATTTCTTATAGGTCACATAGAAATCAATGAATTGCTGAAATCTTAAAAGTATACCGAATTTTTGTGGGTCCAAAAAGCGCGGAGAACATGGTTCAAGAAAAATTGGATTACAAGCAATATGTACAATATTGGGATATTCTTCAACGACCCTTTTTCCAAGCTGTACAGTTTCTCTGAAATGTGTTACAGTTTCACCGGTCAACCCAGTAGTGAAATATAATTCGATGGGAATTAAGTTTTCTTTGGTGAGATCAAGCCATGAGAATAATTGTGAATCGCTATAAAAGAATCCTTTATTCAATTTTCGAATTGTTTCGCTACCAGATTCTGGAGACAATGTAAGAGTAGTGTATAAAGGATTGAAAGTTCTTTTAAATTCTTTCAAGAACTTTTTTGACGTGACGTCCCATACCAAAAACTGGGATGAAATGTCTACACCCTCTTTTCGGATCATATCGAAGAGCTTAAAATAATATTCACGCGTTTTCCTTCCATAAGGGTCAAAATCGCAGTAAGCACAAGAGATTTTCATTTCTTCAAATGCGTTCAATGTTTCAATTACTTTTTCTTGTGAACGGAACAGGGGAGTCAAACGTCCTGTAAGGAGGCACTGAGCGTTATGGCCACCTCCGCAATAACTGCAATTTACTGCACAGCCTCTTCCTACACATAACCATCCCTGTCTCTTCAATTTTTGGCGAAGGTTGTCATTTTCGTGAGTAAGTTGTAGGTATTTGTACCAATTTCTAAGCAATGAGAGTCTATGAAAATTAAAAGAGTCAAATTGCTCTTGAGACGGATAATATATCTTTTTACTTTGATTTATGCTATCATTTTCTCGATAAAACAAATTAGGAATATTAGATAGAGTTTTAGAGGGAAGAGCGTTCAAAAGATCTAACATCGGGATTTCTGCATCGCCTTTAACAATTGCGTCAACATAAGCAAAGTTTTGCAATATTTCTTCAGCAAAACAGGAAGCAGTGAACCCGCCTAATACTATGAAGACGTTTTCATAAACATTTTTCGCCATTTCAGCTATCTTTAATGCGTCATAGCTATGAGGATACCAATGCAGATCGATCCCCACAACTGTTGGATTATACTCTTTGAATAGTGCTTCCATCGTGAAAGATGGATTTAGCAGTTCTTCTAATCCATTGTGAACAATTTCTGTTGCAAATCCATTCCTTTCAATATAATCTGCAATCGCAATTGTCCCCATGGGAAGTATTACGTTAGTTAGGATATTTTTATGGGAACGCGTTTTGACACGAGTTGTGGGATGTATGAATAAGCAATCGAGTTCCTTCATTGTACTTCCTTCTTCAGAATTTGCAGGGAATGAATTGCTGTAAAGCCAATTTGATTAAGAAGAGAGGTTAGAAATTCATTTTGTTCATCAATATATCCAATCTGACAGTTCGTTAGGCCTTTTTCTCTCATTAGCAGTAATGTCTTATGAAGAAGTTCCTTAAAGAGATCATCATCTTCAGTTTTAACTCCAAACCTAAAGATTTTTCCTGTCGTGAAAGGATGCATTTTTAATAGGTTTGGATAAAGGAATGGCGTTGGTAATGCATTAACTGGTAATTCAAACAGATTAGGTGTCCATTGAAAGAATCCTATTAATTGTTCGTCCTGAAAACTTGCAATACCCTGATCTACGATATCAATCGCGTTGTGATTTGAAATAAAAGCCAGAGAATTTGTAATCGAATAATTTTGCATAATCATAGAGGATGTGGGATCTCTGAGTAATATGGTCAAGTTTCTTCCTGGGAAGTCTTCTAAGATTTTATATTGTTGTTGTTTTGATTTCAAATGCAGATTATTTAGCAATGTTTCAATCTCGCATTCATAGCATACCAATCTCCTGTATTCCTTTAAACCTGCCTCCCGAAACTGGGCAAAATCATACGAGAGAAGAGTGTTTTTAAATAACTCAGTGACATCATAAGAAAAATGTGTGAGCGATGTTGGATATGCAGGAAGGGATGATGAGGGCAACATCCTCTGAAGTTCTAAATAGAGTGCCATTTCACCAACTTCACCCGTTTTATTGAAGCAAGTGCTGAGCTCATCAAGTAAAGTATGAACGGTCGAAAAGTCGCTTTTTTCAAGCCAAATTGGATGTGTAAGATATATCGCTAAATGTTCGTCTTCATCAATAAAGGGAAAACTAAATGAAAATAACAAATCGGTAATAGTATTCCCTTTCTTATGATAAAGCGTGCATGGCAAAAAAGCCGAGATATTTTCATTCTTAAAAGTAAGATAATCAATAGGAGTACCCATAGGAAAGTATTTGTAATTTGGGGCAGTGAAGAGAAACTGAACTTTTCTAAATAACGAGAGAGGTAGTCTTATGTCTAACTGAATTTTCAAATCTTGTCATCTGCTTTATAGTTTGAGACATATTTTATAGTGCTTCTTTTTAAAAAATAGATCGAAAAAAAAGAAACTCTAATGCCGATTGTATGCCCTTGATCAGGACGACCAACTCAAATACGGGTTGAAGAAAAAACATTTACATTTTTTCGAACATATCTTTATCTGCTCCACATACTGGGCAAACCCAATCCGCGGGGAGTTCCTCAAATGGTGTTCCAGGTGCAGCCCAAGGCTCATCACCAACTTCTGGGTCATAAATATACCCACAAACGCCACATTGATATTTATCTGCCAATTGTTTCACCAACTTTAAACTCTTGACTTTCAAGTGCAAGAGAACTGCCACGAGCTCTCTCTATGATAAGTCTCAACTGAGCAAGACAGTCTATAATAAATCTTATTTTTCATACTTTTGGTTTTGACATACTTTTTGACATTTCTCATCCTTGTGTCTATCATTTATGCTCTTATTGAACAGCCAAGAAAATGAAATCAGGATTTTCATCAGATATTTCAGCGATTTCAAAGAGAAGTCTTCTAAACCATGGCTATGTTCTGTATTTACCACTATCCTATATTTTATATTACAAACATTGCAGATTATGAAGGGAGAGTGTTAAACTTGTACTATTAAGAAGGATATGCTTTTATCAAACAAATTTGAATAATAAAAGGGGAGACGTATGATAACCCAAAGGCACTTTAAAGGTACAGAACCTCCTAGTCAAATGTTTTCTGATTGTTTAGCTTGTCTTGAACACATGAAAGTTGTTCTTACAAAAAAAGAAGTTCAGAAAGACGAAGGGAACGACTTTGATGGCTTGATAGAAGGTATGAGAATGAGTTCTTCGGGACAAACAATGATTCGACTCAAAGTACATGGTTTCCGAGAAGGGGGTCATCCATTGTTTGCAGGAGAAGTTATTGAAATCAATGTAGAAACCTTTGAACTATCTGAGAACAATGAACAGCTCGATACTCCAAATTCGAATGCCTTAAACGAGGAATTTAACAAGCAGATCAATGCTTATGCATGGAAACATGCAGGTGGCTGATTAGTAGACTTTTCTCTTCCTCTTCTTGTCATCCAATGTATAAGCTATAAAACAAGCTTAACTTTTTTTGTTATTATGTACTGCTTTTCTGATCTTTACGAAAGCGTCAAAGGGCGGACAACCAGGAATTTGAATACCTTTGCAATCTGTCGATTCACATGCACAATCGCCAACAATGAAATCTAAACTCGATTCAGTATGAGGCTCAGAAGGATTTTTACCCACAACAACTTGCATGTTTTGAACTAACGAAATGTCTCCCTTCTTGTGTAGAGATTGTAGTGCGGTTTTAACGATTGCCTTGCAATATTGACAGGTTCCACCTTCATACACATCCACTTTATCATAAACGCCACTTATAGCTAAATCTGGTAACGCAAAGTAGTGTTTTACCTTGTCTAGTGGATCGCCAGCTATATTTATGTGATCAAGTCTTCCTTCTCCTAATCCTTGTGCGTTTGCTAATCGTACATGTGCAATACCAAATGGATCAACACCCATTATGTCACAACCGACTGCATCACAGGCAACAATATCCGGAGACGCAACAAGCGTGTTTAGATATACTGGAGTTCCTAGTCCAGGACCATGACCTTCCATCGCTATTGTTCCATCTATAATGTTCAGGGTAAATTTGTCTTTAACGCATCTGTAAATGTCAACTAACTTCTGGTGGAGGTTATCAAGATGAGCATATGTTTTTTGAGAGTCATGGATGATACCTTGCAAATTTTTGAGGCAGAGCGTCACGGTTGTCATGTGGTGAGTTTTCATAACAGGAATATTGATGACATGATCTACATCAAAAATAAGTTTAGAAATTAATGGTTTTCTTAGGACTTTATTTTCTGGATTTTCAACCTCGACAAATTCGTACTGGTCGAGATCAACCACCTCTCCCCCCACTTCACGCACTGCTTCATTTAAACCAGTACCTTCAAGAATTCGTTCCCAAGATCGCTTCATGATGTGTTTTGTCGGGTACGAAGCGCTATCTCCAACTAAGATCTCTTCTGCGTCAGTTAAATGCGTTATAAGTTTTCTAATGACATCTTTATTGGTTGTAATAGGTGCAGGTCGATTATGTGCAATGTTAGGCTTTATTAAGATCTTACCTTTCAGCGGGAGACCTTCTAATAAATCAACTAACTTTTGAACAGCATCTTCTGGGCTTGAACCTTTTGCTACATTTACTGTTTGAATTGCGTTTACCCCCTGAAGTTTCAGCGAATGGTTTAAACAACATGGGATTATAAACTTATGTAAACAAGCATAGACTTGGCAAAAGTCTTCTATATTGATTTTGATAAGACTTTGAACAGTATAGGCAAATCAGCTTAAGATATTATTCTTAATAGGAGAAATAATGCATGATTAGACTTTATAATAGACCAACAAAAATTTGAGGAAACTTTGTGACCTTAAAGGTAACCTTATGCGTGATCTCCTCGATTTTAAGGAATCTGATGACCATATTTATTTACAAAATTCACATTTTGTACGTATTTCTGTTTTTGAGGAAATATATTGCTTGTGAGATCGACATCTTTAAATATAGCTCAGTTAATATATAGTCGAGATAATATATAGCCCAGATATCATATATTATGGCTATCACCCCCTAACAAGTTGGGAGGGTCATCTTGCGAAAAAATGATAAAATTCAATAGGTGTTGAAGTATGGGTACCTCATTTTTTGGATTCGAAAGACCTAATGGCGAAATTGGTGTGCGAAATTATGTAGCGGTTCTTCCAACCGTAGGGTGCGCCAATGAGGTGGTTCTTGAAATCACTAGGCATGTAAGTGGCACTGTAGGACTAACACATCGTCAGGGATGTCTAAAACTGCCTCCAGATCTTGTACAAGTAAGTGAAACAATTATTGGTCTAGGAAAGAATCCTAATATAGCGACTGTTTTATTGGTTAGTTTAGGTTGTGAAAGTGTGTTTCCAGATAAAATAGCAGACGAAATTGCTAAATCTGGAAAACCTGTTGATTTAGTAGAGATTCAAAAGATAGGAGGCAGCACAAACGCATGTGCAAAAGGCATTGAAATCGCCTCTGAAATGGTACTTGAAGCATCACAAATAAGGAGAAAGGAATATGACGTCTCTGAATTAATATTGTCTACAAAATGCGGGGCGTCGGATGCAACATCAGGACTTGCTTCAAATCTTGCGGTAGGGGCAGTAGCTGATAAACTAATCGAAGATGGTGGTACGTTTATACTTGGCGAGGTATGTGACATTATGGGTGCCGAAGATGTCTTGGCAGCACGTGCTGTAACTCCCGAAGTGGGTAATGAAATAATTTCTATGGTAAAAGATCTGATAGTTAGGGCGCAAGCAGTCGGTATGGATGCTGTAGGTGGGCAATTAACAGAGGGAAATAAGAGAGGTGGACTCACTACAGTCAAAGAAAAGGCTTTGGGTGCAATAGCTAAGGGTGGTTCGACTCCAGTAAAAGGAACAATAGGATACGCTGAAAAACCGCCTGGAAAGGGACTTTACGTTATGCCGACCCCAGGACGAGGATATGAAAATCTTACTGGTGTAGCGGCAGCGGGCTCTCAACTTATGCTATTTACTACAGGGCTAGGCGCACCAGAAGGGCATCCGATCATGCCAGTCATCAAGTTAACGGGAAATATCAACACATGGGAGAATTTACGATCACATATGGACTTTAACGTTAGTGGAATAATCGAAGGCACGGAAACTGTTGAGCAAGCAGGTGAAAAACTTTATGAAGAAATGTTAAGTGTAGCCTCTGGTAAATTGACGAAAGCCGAGATTCTGAAATATAATGAGGGTATGGAAATCCTAACATACGGACCCACGATTTAGAGTCAACTACCCCACCCTAAAGGGTAGGGGCTTGGGAAACCAAGTCCCTTAGTTGATTAGAGGGCTTCCATTTATTGGGACGCAGCAGTTGTTTAGGTCATGACACCCTGGGGTGCTCCACTAGCCCCCTGCTCTGTCGTCGGTGGTTAAAAGTTCTG
>JBHLOP010000083.1:0-7771 GCA_048940375.1 Promethearchaeota archaeon
AGCGTAACTAGAGTCATATCTTGCGATATCAGCATCAGTTAATTCTTTAAAAGCGCGTTTAGCACGTTCTTTTGACCAACCTGTTTGAATGACGTCTGCCAGTGTCAACCAACCTTTTTCTGCAGCAAGATCCAGAACCTCACGAAGGTCATCACTTAACGCAACATCAACAAATTCCACAAGCTTAACACCAGACTTCAGTTTTTTTATCCCTGGAATTACTTTTTGTTTTTCAAGTTTTTTAACCGTTTTTTCTACATCTTGAGCCGAACTCTTCACACCCATTGTTTTTAAATCTGCCAAGAGCTCGGTAACAGAGACCAGACCTCCTGTCTCGTTTAATTTGTTCTCTCCAATCAACAAGATTTTTTCAGAGAGTTTATCAAAGTATTTTCCTTTGAACAAAAGAGGCTTGGTCAGTTTTTCACCGGGAAGAGGAGGTAGTCCTGCTTCGACTCTCATCTGTCGATATTTTTCAAGGATTGCAGCAGGCATCGTGCATACATCAGTTCCATACTTTTTTTCAATTCTTTCTAAGCCTTTTTTCAACTCTGCAATTCTTTCCATATCTGCTTCTAGATCCTGGAATTTCAAAATCGTCTCAAATCCTCTGTATGCAGCCTCCATTGACGAAGTTTGTTCTGCGCCGCATTTAGGACAAAATTTTGCATTATCAGGAAGTGATGTACCACATTTAGGACAATATGGACTCATTAAAATCCCTTCTTTGGCATAAACAGTATCTACAATAAATTTAATTTTGAGGGAATCCTATAATTCAGTTTCTTTTTCATTTTTTGAGACTTTTTTGCTTTTGGTAATTGAATCTGTTTCAGCATGTGAATGAACAGAGTTTATATCTTCTTCCAGAGAAGTTTCCTCTTGTAAATCAGATTCTCTAGTCTCTACTATAGGAAGTGAGGGAAGCCCTTGAGAATCAATATCTGCTGGGAGGGTGCCAAGTTTTTCATCAGCCTCTTTTGTTTGTGCAATATGCTGTTCAAGGTTGCTCACAATGCCCAATACTTTAGCTGGATCGATTTCTTCAGCAGAAGTTGTTGTTCTTAAGAGCGCTGAAACCTCAGGTGCCATGATTAAGTAATCTACAAGACTTTCAGCACGGTTGAGTCTGAAAATCTCCTTTTTTATATCATTTTGTTCGTCTGTTATTAATTGACATTCTTCAAGGAGTCTAATGGCTTCTTCTTTATCACCTGTCTCCTTGGCCACTTGAGCTGATGTGTATTTAGTTCTAAATTGTTTTTCAAGTTGCGCCCTTCTTTTTTCCAGCTGGGCTATAGCCTTTTTTAAGGCTACTTGCAGTCGAAATTGTCTTTCTGCACTACTTTGTTTTTTCCAAAGTCCCATTAAGATTCCCTTTACTTAACTTTCTCAATAAAAATCAGCACATGGACATTAATAAAAGTTTGTTAGATTTAAATGAGCAATTAGCTTTTAAATTAAAATAAATGCTCTACAGAACTATTTACACTTCAATAATTTAATATTCATAGCGTTTATGCGAAATTGGGTGAATTTCACTTTTTAAAAACCTGCTCTAATGCACGCCATAGATGATCAGATGTTGGTCTCGGTAGATCTCGGTATTTATTCTTACTTGTAAGAATTTTACGTATTTGTGGGTCACTTACGAATTCACCTACGACCATCGCTGCTATTCCTTCACTCTCTAATTGCTCTATAATCATTGAGGTCTTTTCTGGGCTCGCCGAGATAATTAAACAACCAGAGCTAATCAGTTGAAAAGGATCAATTTCAAAAAATTCACAAATAGCTTCTGTTTCATGGGCAACTGGGATCAGCGTTTCCTCAATTTGCAAGCCAATATGAGAGGCATCAGCGATTTCGTGAAGTCCTAAGAATATGCCTCCTTCTGTGGGATCATGCATCGCATTGACACCTCCTACGCTCATTGCGATCTGAGAATCTTTCACCACGCTGATTTTTTTGATGAATTCTTTTGCTTGCAATATAACTGAGTCTTTAAGATGTCCCTTAAGAATGGTTTCCATTTCTTCAGCAAGGATTGAGGTGCCTTCTAACCCAACACTTTTTGTAACAATTATCTGGTCACCAGGTTTTGCACCATTAGAGGTTACATAATTGTCAATTTCAGTCTCACCAACCATGAAACCGATAACAATGGGTCTATTAATTCCTGGTGTGATTTCCGTATGCCCTCCTGCTACGGTTATATTAAGTTCTTTTGATGCGGCGTCAATTTGTGAAGTAATTTGATTTAATATCTCCCTGTGATCTATTTCCGTTTTCTCGGGTAGTAAAATAGTTGTTAAATACCAAAGGGGAACGGCTCCACAGGTTGCAATATCATTTGCATTAATGTGAACAGAAAGCCATCCAATGCTTTCTAGACTACCTGTAATTGGGTCAGAAGTAACAACAATCACCTTTCCATTCATTTTAATGATTGCTGCATCTTCACCTATTCCAGGTGCAAGCAGAAGTCGTGGATTTCTTGTACCTAAATGTTCAAAAACGATCTTTCGTAACACATCTACTGGAATTTTTCCGGGTGGGAACACCATAGTTAAAAAGTTCCTCCTTTAAGATCCTTTTTCAATAAAGATTTGAACATAGAGAAACCTTTTGAAGTAACATCGGAATATTTCTCGACGTGACTTAAAAACTGTTAGGGCGTGATCAAACCAATTGAAGCAGAATAACATACATCGTATTCGTCTTCCAGTTCCTTTCTTTGTTAACCACATTTATGTCCATTTAATTGAGAATTATGAGACTTCTAGTTTGATTTTAGTCGACTGCGGCCCAGCTACTGATGAAGCATTTAGTACACTTAAAAATTATATTCAATCGATTGGTTATTCGATGGGTGATCTTGACGCGTGTATAGTTACCCATTCTCATTATGAGCATTATGGCATGCTTGAACGAATCAAACAGAATTATGAAATACAGGTTTTAGCACATCCCGCAATGTTAAATTTCGCGTCAATTGACTTCAATGAAATTCTTTCTTTAGTATATGAGCTTTTTATGACAAACGGAATGCCAAAGGAGCCTGTAGAAAAATTTCTGAGTTTATATCAAGTTATTATGCAAAAGAATCCAATACCGTTGATTGATGAAGTAATTAAAGACAGAGATTTTATTTCAAAGATTCCAGAACTACAAATTATTTGGACACCTGGACATGCAGAAGATCACTTATGCATTTATAATGAAAACACAAAGGCTATGTTCACAGGAGATCATGTTATTTCAAACGTTACACCTCAAATTGGACTTACTTACATCGTACAATCAGAAAACCCTCTGAAAGTGTATCAACAATCTCTTCAAGAGTTATTAAATTATAATATTTCAGTTTCTTATCCAGGGCATAATAATCCAATTGAAAATACGCATGGACGGATAATTGAGATTTTAAAACATCATAAATCTCGGGAAAATTGGATTCTAAAAACATTAGATTCCAAAAAACTCACAGCATTCGAAATTGGGTCAAAAATATTTGGAGAAAAACAATCAACAATTGGACATTACATTATTTCGTGTACTGAAACGATTGCCCATCTTAAATCCCTTAAAGTTAATGGAAAAGTCAATGAAATACTCAAAGACGGAATTTATTATTATGAACAAGTGTATTAGTGTGAAAAAGAAGAGCCTATATTTTATCAATAATCTTCTCTAGGTTTTTCTGATTCTTACGCTTAAGTACAACAAGTTTTCTTGTCGAAGGATTGAATATAGCAAGATTAACATGACTATTAAGGAATCGCTTTAGTGAATTAGGAATTATTTTCCAAGTCTCATCAAGAAGACCTAAATGAATATTCTTTCCCATAAAAGAAGAATAGAATAAAACCATACCAACCGTTTCAAAGACTTCAGATAAGGACGCCAAATGTACTCTTAAAATGATGCATAAGGCGATTTCATCGCGTCTATCTCTCGCAACAAATATGGATCTATCCTCAAGGTACTCTTCTTCAACACTATGAAAATTATGCAACAACGTGGCCTTTAAATCCTCATGTAGTTTATATCTGCGATTTTGCTCTTCCAATCTTGATCTAGAAGCCACGTTTAATTCCTCTACGACTTAAAAATTGAGAATATTGCTGTAAATAATGAATGGTAAATCACCTATATTTCTGTTTTGATTATTTATTAAGAGACGAGAAAAACCAGTTAATATCGCAATGCGTTTTCTAACAAATTATCTGAGTGAAAATGCAAACCTGGTGAGTTTTAAATCTTAAAAAGAAAACATCCATTAATATCAATTTCTCATTATTTATAAAAAGCAATTAAAAAGTTGTTTCTAAAATTCTTTAATTTTAAAAGAACTGGTTAGAGTCTAAACAGAAAAATTTCACATAAAATTTAATTTTTAGAATAATAGCTATAACGAATTATTAGGTTCGAAATATTGAGAACTTTTCTGTATACGAACCAATGATGTTAAATAACCTGCGATCCGATTTCTTAGTCTTTTGGACTGCAAGTCCAATATCTGATCTAGTATTTCCTTATTTTTTTCAAAATCATCTTCAATCAAATGGCCATATGTTTCCAAGATTTTTTTAGAGATATTTTTGATATGTGATGGTCTAATCTTTCCCAAGAAGCAACAACTCCTTTATTCTTAAGGTGTCTCAGTTCACTCGTCAAAGTACACAATTCTTTTAATAAATTTTTTCTCTAAAGGAATAATTGAAAAGTGGCATCTACTTTTTTATACAAAAAAATGACTGCATTCATAAAAAAAGTGATAGTGTGAGAATCTATGAGCGTTATTTCAGAGAGAATGAAGGATATTCCTCCATCTGGAACATTGAAAATGCTTGCAAAGTCAAAAGAATTAGAGCAAAAAGGAAGAAAAATAATACATCTAGAAGTAGGACAGCCTGATTTTGATACTCCCCTACATATCAAAGAAGCTGCAATCAGTGCGCTAAAAGATGGATTTACGAAATACACTTCAAGCCAAGGCATCCCAGAATTATTAACAGCGATTGCGGAAGACACTAACAAGGATGATGTATCAATTTCACCTAAAAATGTAATTGTAACGCCTGGTGCAAAACATGCAATTCTTCTTGCAATGCTAGCAACTTTAAATCCAGGAGATGAGGTTTTAATTCCAACACCAGCTTGGCCTACTTATTTTACTTCAATAAAAATAGCAGGTGGAGTTGATGTTCAAATCCCAGTTGATGCTTATAATAAGAGCATTGTAGAGAAATTGAATAATGGAATTACACCAAAATCAAAGATGATTCTTATTAATTCTCCAAGTAACCCATTAGGAGATGTCATGGATAAGGAAGTATTAAACGAAATCTATCAACTTGCAGTTGAGCATGAATTAATGATTCTCTCTGATGAAATCTATCAAAAACTTGTATATAATAGTGATGAAAGAGCAGCTACTATTTTGGCTATAGATAAAGAATGTGAAAGGACGATAGTCATAAACGGGTTTTCGAAGGCTTATTCGATGACTGGCTGGCGTTTGGGTTATGCTGTAGCATCTTCTGAGCTAGTTAAAAACATGATTCGAATTCAACAAAATTCTACTACATGTCCAACTAGTTTTGTACAGATGGCAGGTGTTGCTGCATTGCAAGGCTCTCAAATGCCGGTAAAGCGGATGGTAGAGCGATTTAATGAGCGAAGAATGGAAATAACGCGTTTGTTAAATGATATTGACGGTGTAAGATGTAATTTACCTCAAGGTGCATTTTACGTATTTCCTGACTTCTCCGAACTAAAAATTACATCAGAAATACTCGCATTAGAATTACTTGAAGAAAAGGGTGTAGCAACAGCGCCGGGTACAGTATTCGGAAAAGGTGGCGAATATCATCTAAGATTATCTTATGCCAATTCTCTAGAAGAAATACGCCGAGGTGCATTATTAATTAAAGAATTTGTAGAAGACAAAATTTAGAAATGTGGTATTCTAGAGTTCCTGTTAAGTTAACTATATATCTCCACAAGTAGTTGTTTAAATGGATCAACTAAATGATTGGCGCCGTTATTAGACTAACTTTTGAGGAAATCTCTTTGAACTCTATAAACGAAAACAATAATTCCTTCAATAATGAAGATGGAATTTTAGTAGAGGAACAAGAAGCTACTGGTTTTAAATGTGGAGTTTGCGGAACTAATCTAAAAGTGAGAGTTTATTTCAAAGATGACAAATATCACAGAAGAATCAGTTGCCCAAAATGTAAGTATAGCATAACCCCTTCTGAAAGACCTACTCTTTGAGATCCTTAGATGTTCCTTCTTTTTTCAATATTCTTCAAGAAGGATTTTCTGCCCAATCCTTTCTTAATTTCAAAATTTTTTTAACGATTTCACTGCTGCTATTTAATTCTGCACTGCCGAATTTTGCCAATCTTATAATTTCACATTCAATATTTCTTTCTTTTAGCTCTTTTTCTAGCCAAGTTATTGCAGGCCATTGATCATATCCAAGTGCAACAATATCTGGACGTATTTCTTCTAAAATCTTTAACTTATCACCGCCTTCTGTACCTAGAATTGCCATATCAACCGATTTAATCGAAGCTACAAGAGCCTTTCTGTGTTCTTCAGAAAAAATAGGCTTTTTCCCTTTCATTGATTCCACAGAAGAATCACGTGAGATAACGACAATTAATTCAGAGTTGTCGCCGCCTAGTTTTTTCGCTTCATTGAGATATTTTACATGTCCATAATGGAGGATGTCAAAGGTACCAAAACATAAGACGCGCTTTCTTCGAACAGATTTTAAAGGAAGTATTGATTTTGACATTTCTAAGCACCACATTTTTCTATTAAAACCGATATAGCGTCCTATAGTTTATAACAAAATCGTATTTATTCTATTGTAGATTGATTCTTGATGGAGAGACACGTTATGAGTTTAAAGTGAGATTGTTGACGTTTGGTTAGACTAACAAGAATGATGATGATAACGAAATTTAAAAAAGCGTCTGTGATTATCATAAGTGTAGATATATGAACATATTAGAATTTACATTAAGAATTATTCATTCTAATTATAAGAGGAGGTTCCTAAATTGGCCGATAAAATAATAACTGTCAAAACTGCAGAAGCACGACAACGAGATGTAGGTCGTGGGAAGGTTCGTATTGATGGAGCCGCAATGCGTTCTATCTCTGTAACAACAGGTGATGTTATTGAGATACAAGGGAAAAAAACAACTGCCGCTATAGCGTGGCCTGCTTATCCAGAAGACCAAGGTAGTGGAATCATTCGGATGGACGGAATTATCCGTAGAAACTGTGGTGTCACGCTTAGTGAAAAAGTAAAAATAAAGAAAGCAGATGTTAAGGCTGCACGATCAATAACGATTGCTCCGACTTCAATGCCACTTTCAATCGATTATGGATTTGAAAATTTTGTTAAGAGAAAACTTTTAGGATATCCTGTATGTCGGGGTGATACCGTACTTATCCCGATTTTAGGAAGGGCTATGCCTTTCAGCATTGTATCGACTACACCAAAAGGAATTTGTCTTGTAACAGACGCTACCTCCTTAAATGTAAGTGAAAAGCCACTAACAGACACTGAAACTGGTTTTCCAAGGGTAAGTTATGAAGATATAGGAGGACTTTCTGAAGAAATTATTAGAATTCGAGAAATGGTTGAATTACCATTAAAACATCCCGAATTGTTTAAAAGATTAGGTATTGATCCACCAAAAGGAGTTTTGTTACATGGTCCTCCTGGCTGTGGTAAAACACT
>JBHLOP010000084.1:0-4794 GCA_048940375.1 Promethearchaeota archaeon
CTATAATTATTAGTTCTTTAAAGAACTTATACTTTTCGCTTTGTGCTGTTTTTCTAAATTGTTCAGATCAATAAGTTATACAAACTTTCTAAGGCCTCAAATTAAGAAGCTCTATTTTTATCAAAGGGATTTCGATATCAAACAAACCTCGACAAAGGGGAGTTATTGAAGTTACGATCCGCAAAGATAAGATTTTTATATCTAAGTATTTTCTCACAATTTCTCGCGGATCAGGCAGAGAGCGCTTATTGAATATTTACTCCAATTTTTGAGAGCGGCTTTTTATGACAGCAAAACCCATAGTTATTGATATGGAATACGAGTTGGCAAGAACCTTAAACCTCATCGATCTAACAATGATCGGTGTAGCCGGCATGATCGGAGCTGGAATTTTTGTTTTAACCGGTGTTGCCGCCGGTGTTGCAGGACCTGCTTTGGTGTTAGCATTCTTATTGAATGGGATAATAACAACTTTTACAGCCTTATGTTATGCCGAGCTGGGATCGGCCATACCAGAGGCGGGGGGTGGATTCCTTTGGGTAAGAGAGGGAGTAGGAGGACCAAGTGGATTTGTTTCCGGATGGATGTCTTGGTTAGCTCATACAGTTGCGGGGAGTTTGTACGCTCTGGGATTTGGTGCATATTTTGCGCTGACTTTGGAAATTATGGGCGTTTCTCTTTTTGGTCTCGGGTTAGAGTTGACAATCAAAGTTCTCGCTGTCTTTATAGTAGTAATCTTTATGTTGATTAACTTTAAGGGCGTTTCAGAGACTGGAACTGCTGGTAATATTGTTACCGTTGCAAAAATAATCATATTAGCCATATTCATTGCAAGTGGTCTCTATGTGATGTATACCCGGCCAGATTTTGGTCTTAGCAATTTTCAGCCGTTATTCCCAAAGGGCCTGGGAGGCCTTTTTTTAGCATGTGGTCTGACGTTTATTGCATTCGAAGGCTATGAAATTATTGCACAAGCAGGGGAAGAAGTACGTAATCCCAGAAAAAATGTCCCAAAAGCGACCTTTATTTCAATCCTGATAGTAGTTCCAATCTATTGTCTAGTTGCATATGTTTCAATTGGAGCGCTCATAGTTGAAACCGGCACGACATGGGAATTCTTAGCTAAATTTGGAGAACTTGGATTAGTTGAAGCAGCTAAGCAGTTCATGCCATTTGGCATATTTTTATTGACAATTGGAGGGCTACTCTCCACAATGTCAGCACTCAACGCAACAACCTACTCATCAACCCGAGTTTGTTTTGCGATGGCTCGCGATAATTTCATTCCGCAGAAATTAGCAACAATTCATGGAAAGACTCGTACCCCTCATATGGCGCTTTTAGTGAGCGGACTTATAATGATCGGTATGGCAGTGTCGATTCCTTTGGAAGACGTTGCATCAGCATCATCGATTATGTTTCTGCTGCTTTTTTTTCTGGTTGATATTTCTGTAATTATGATTCGCAAAAAGATTGGGCAACAGTTAGACTATGGCTATAAAACGCCGTTCTTTCCGCTAGTCCCAATCATCGCAATTTGTGCAAATCTAGGTCTTGCTGTTTATCTCTTCTTTTACAGCCCAACAGCTTGGTATGTTACGCTCGCCTGGATTGGTGTCGGGCTTCTAATATATTATCTTTACAGCAACAGGCATTATATTAGAAGAAAAGATCAATGGAAGAAATATGCTCACTTGAGGTAGTGTAAAAAATATTTAAGTCTGCGAAAAAGTTAAGAGGCAGTTATTTCGCTGTAATTTTCATATCTATTACTCAAATTTTCCAACTATGTGGCTATTGTTATGGCTGATAAAGTGATTCACGATTATGGTCTGATACGAACTCTAAGTCTATTAGACGTTACTGCTATGGGCGTAGGCGCCATGATTGGCGCAGGGATCTTTGTTTTGACCGGCATTGCTGCTGGAGTAGCAGGTCCTGCGCTCATCTTAGCTTTCCTTATAAATGGTGTAATAACCCTGTTAACCGCGCTCAGTTATGCAGAGCTAGGATCTGTCATGCCACAAGCAGGAGGCGGCTACTTATGGGTTCGTGAGGGTATGTCTGGTCCTGCTGGCTTCACAGCGGGATGGGTATCTTGGTTTGGATCTGTTATTGCAGGAAGCCTATATGCTATTGGTTTTGGAGCTTATTTTGGCCTCATCCTTGAGTTCATGGGGATTACTTTATTTGGTCTGGGACTAGAGTTGACAATTAAGGTGATTGCTGTTATAATAATTTCTTTTATCGTTTTTATTAATTTTTTAGGTGCAGCTGAGACTGGAAAAACTGGAGTTATCATAACTATTGGAAAAGTGATAATATTAGTTTTTTTTATCGCTGCTGGCCTTTATACGATGTACACTAAACCTGACCATGGCTTAGGTAATTTTTCTCCGTTAATCCCCAATGGTTTAGGTAGTATATTTTTAGCCTGTGGTTTGACCTTTATCGCTTTTGAAGGATATGAGATCATTGCTCAGGCTGGCGAAGAAGTAAAACAACCCTATAAGAATGTTCCACGTGCTACGATTTTAGCAATTTTAATTGTAATACCGATTTATTGCCTTGTAGCTTTTGTTTCTATTGGCGGAATTACAGTAGAGGGTGTTACTGCGTGGGAATTTCTTGGAGAGTTTGGCGAACTTGGACTGGTCGAGTCCGCAAGGCAATTTATGCCCGCTGGAGTAATTTTGCTAACTTTTGGAGGACTACTATCAACGATGAGTGCACTTAATGCGACAACATTTTCATGTACAAGAGTTTCCTTTGCAATGGCACGGGATAATTTTCTCCCACAGAAAATGGCAGCTATTCACCCTAAGCACTATACTCCTTACACCGCACTTCTAACTTCAGGTTGTATAATGGTGGGTATGGCGGTATTGTTCCCTCTAGAAGACGTAGCGTCTGCTTCCTCAATTATGTTCTTCTTATTGTTTATGTTAGTTAACGTTGCCGCGATCTTGATCAGGAGATCGATAGGTGATCAATTAGACTATGGATTCCGTATGCCTTCTATACGCAACACACCAATTATACCAATTTTTGCAGTAATTGCGAACATTGGATTATCTGTGTATCTTTTCCAGTTCAGTCCACTTGCATGGTACATTACGATTCTTTGGGTCATTATAGGCTTAGGAATCTATTTTGGCTATAGTCGACGCTATTACGTAAAAAAAGACAAATGGAAGAAATTTGCTCGTCTGAAAACTGACGTTGAAAATAAATAGGTATTGTTTCTAAGAAAGATCTTGAATTTTGTACTTATTCTAGTTTTGTGTGAGAATTAATCGAGTTCATAGTTTCAAACTGTTTTAAGATAATTTTTGTGTTTGTGTGAGCAATTCCTGAAATCTCACGGATTTTTTCCAAGAGATCATTAAGTTCAGGAACTGAATCTGTTTGTGCTATCGCTACTATCTCATATTCTCCGCTCGTTTCATAGACTCTGTCCAAGGGAAGCGCAGCCATTCGCCTAACTATGTAACTAGTATAATATGAAGGATCAATTTTGCACGAAATTAAGCCCATGACTTTACTAGGTGATATACCCCTAAAACTTACTTTAAGGACTTCTTCTGCAATCTCAATCAGATCTTCATCATAGAAATTTCGTTTTTTATCTGCTACTTCTTTGATTTTATGAACGATTTTGCTTAGTTGCTTATCATTAACAACAATTCCTAGTTCCTTCAACTTCTGTTCTACAGCTTTCTTGCCTGCGTACCTATCAACTAATAATTGTCTCCCTCTGCCTACAAGATCTGGAGAAAACACTTCATATGTTTTAGGATTCGCAAGAACTCCTGCAGTATGTATGCCTGCTTTATGAGAAAAAGCATAATCACCAATAACAACAGCCTGTTGGCCTATAACCACACCACTTGCTCTTTCAACATATCGAGCGATTTTTGGAAGCATATCAAGTTTAAACCCAAGGTCAAGTCCATACATGACCGTCAGAGCGACACTTATTTCCTCAAGCCCTGTAATACCAGTCCGTTCTCCTAACCCATTTACAGTAGCATGTACACAACTAGCGCCAGCCTCAAGCCCGGCTAATGCGTTTGCTGCAGCTAAACCAAGGTCATTGTGACAATGTACATCTATCCCAACGCTGTTTCCAAGGTGGCGTTGCATGAATTTCACAAATCCCTTCATACCACTTGGAGTTAACATGCCTACTGTGTCAGCAATTGAAATTCTATCAGCTCCGGCTTTATACGCAGTATTGCATGCTTCAATTAAGAATTGTGGATCAGAACGAGTCGCATCTTCAGGTGTGAATCTTACTTTCAATCCATGATTTCTTGCATAGTTCACTGAATTATAAATCATGTCTAGTACTTGTTCTCTGGTTTTTTTCAACTTAAATTCAAGATGGATATCTGAAGTTGCTATAAATACAGCTACACGATCAACATTGCATTCAATTGCGTCCTCGATATCTGGTTCTTTTGCTCTTACATGAGCAAGCACTTCTGCTTTTAAACCCTGTTCCGCAATGGCTTTTACAGCTTCTTTAACACCTTTAGATACAGTAGGACATCCTGCTTCAATCATATGTACTCCAAATTCATCTAGAAGTTTTGCAATCTTAATCTTATCTTCAAGTGTGAAGAAAACATTTGGAGTCTGTTCACCTTCTCTAAGCGTCGTATCAAGAAGCAAAATGTCTTCTGAAATCTTGACATCAGGCTTGAACTGTAAATCAAAGAAATTCTGATCTTCTAGTTTACTCACAGGATCACCAAGTTGAATTAAAAACAAGTCTGGATTTGATGCTAT